>NZ_JBHGNY010000004.1:0-184581 GCF_053544035.1 Vibrio sp. E150_018
CCACTCCGCCACTTATATCTCTTAGATAAAGAGTAGAAACCTGATTCGAAAGAATCAGGTTTTTTTTCGTCTGTTGAAAATAAAATCTATAAGAGCCAATATTGAGAAGTGGTTATTCAGTTGGTAGTTGTTGGTTAAAGCAAGCTGGCTGTCAGTTTGCTTTAACCTAGTAAGGTATTAGGGAATGTTTAAAATTCTTCTATTCCGCCATGACTATTCTCTAATTCTAAAAAATACACAGACCAGATTCGAAAGAGTTAGTTGTCACAAAGAATGATTATTCTCTGGTTTAACTGCAACTCCAGAATTCATTGCCTAGATAGTACTACTAGGTGCTGATTTATTGCAGATCGTTTTTTGCTACTCAACTCTAACCTTTGACTATGAGAATTAAGTTATTAAGTGTTGATACAGAGGGCCGTATTTTATCTGTTCTACTCCTTGTGAATAGAGAGAATATCAAATAGCAGGATGACTTATTCATTAATAAATTCAGATACAGCGTTTAATATAGAACCACTTTTAAACAAGGGGTGAGATTATTAAAGGATTGACAGAGGGCTGGATAAATGAATATTTAACTCTAAAAAAGCAGAGTAATCAGTACTCTGCTTTCGTTATATGCGAATTAAACTTGTTTGAAGGGCTAATTTACGGCGTAGTTAACACATCCATTTCATTAATAGGCGTATCTACGTCTTCGATTATTGGTGTAGCTGCGCCATTACTATCGTTTATCGGATCTAATTCTGTTGTAGTACTCTTATCTGTTTCTAGCGTACTACTCGTCGCATCGGGCTCATTGCTATTTGAAGTTGGAGCGGGTTTAGATTCTATGAGTGGTGAGCTTACGTAATTGAACGCTTTGATTACTTTGGAAACATCTTCTATTTTACTGGCAACATCCGCCGCAATTTGAGCGTCTTCTTTCGATATGTTACCAATTAAAAATACTTCTTTATTTTCAGTGGTTACTTTTATGTTGTATTTATCTAGTCGGTCATCTGATAGAAGTGCACTTTTTACTTTAGTGGTTAACCAAATATCATGACTGATTTGCTGGAATGATAGAGGTTTTGCGATGCGAATTTGGTTATAAACTTTGTCTACATTTGGTAAGTTTTTTACGTAGCCTTCGATGGACTGTTTATTCTCTTCATCAATGGATTGCCCTAAAAGTAAGATGTGTCCTGTACTCGTGATTTCGGAAGTTACGCGAACCTTTCCTCTATACTGGGGGGCTCGATTTAATGCATTAATGTTTGATTGTATGTTTTTTTCTTGCCATTGCTGTTGCTGAGAAGGCTCAGAAGAACTACCTGTTGAGGCACAACTAGTAACTAAAAATAAGCTAATGAAGTATAAAATAACAATGTGTTTTTTCATATTACTTATCCGTCGTGAGAGGGAAATATTACTTGATCGATTAAGTCACATAAACAATGAAGCGTTAACATATGAACTTCGTGAATTCTTGCTGTTCTATGTGATGGAATACGTATTTCCACATCAGACTCACCAAGTAATCCTGCAAGTTCACCGCCATCTTTACCAGTAAATGCAATGATGGTCATATCCCGAGTGACAGCCGCTTCAACGGCTTTGATAATATTGCTGCTGTTTCCACTGGTAGAAATAGCAATCAACACATCACCGGCTTGGCCGAAAGCTCTTACCTGTTTAGAAAAGATCTCTTGATAGTGATAATCATTGGCTATAGCTGTTAGCGTCGAAGTATCTGTTGTTAAAGCCATTGCTGGAAGGCTTGGTCGTTCTGTTTCGAAACGATTCAGTAAACAAGAGACAAATTGTTGTGCGTTAGCTGCAGAGCCGCCATTACCACAACAAAGGATTTTATTACCGTTCAATAAGCTACTCACCATTGCTTGTGCTGCATGAGTGATGGCATCGGGGAGAGATTCTGCAGCAGCAATTTGAATCTGAATGCTTTCTTTAAAGCTATCATTAATGCTATCTAGCATGCTTTATCCTTGAGTAATTGCATTTTTTATCCAATTGATATCCTCACCATTTTTATGAATAGCAATGACATCAAAACGAAAGGAGGTTTTTTCGATTGGCAGTGATTGTTTCTTAAGCCACACCATAGCGGTTTTTATCAGCTTTTGAGATTTTTGGTAGGTTACCATTTCCGCTGCATGACCAAATGATGATGAGGCTCGATATTTAACTTCGACAAACACAATAGTTTGTCCATCTTTCATAATTAAGTCGATTTCGCCAAATCGGCAATTCATATTTCTTTCTAACACATGAAGCCCTTGGCCGATCAGATATTGATTGGCCAAGCTTTCATATTGAGAACCGATTTCTCGCTTATTTTTGATCTTCTGACTGAAAAGCTTCATGCTCAGCCCAACTTAGATCTCTTTGTACCACACATTGATCATCAATACTTAAAGTACCTGTTTGACCTTGGTACTGATAGCTTTGAATAACCTTCATTGTTTGAAGTTGAGTAAGCAAGCTATATGAGTCCATACCTAATGCATGTAGACGCTTTTCAGTGTTACTGCTTTTGGGCCATAAGTTATCGTACTCGGTCAATTCAGCATTATCTTTATTCAACAGCATTGGAATGTCGCTAAATATAATACCACTGACATCTTGATAGGCACGAGCTTTACCATTATTACTACTAGAGTTGGAGAACAGTTTAGGTGGCTTAGCATCTGGGTTAATAGCAACTTCAATAAATGGCTTTAGCAGCGTTAACTCTGAGCGGTTTGCTATAATGTAAACAGAATCAATATCTCTACGACTGCGAGCTTCGGTTTCCATTTCCATATTACTGATTTGTCTAATCTGGTTGATGCGAGCTTGGCTATCAGTTAGGCCAAACGCATCTTTAACATTTTTTTGCAATTCAGCACGATTACCAAATGGCGTTGATGCTACTGGCGTATTGCTTAATTCATTCCATTTTTCTGTAAATGCTTCAGTAATACGTTCACCAAGTTTCCCTTTAGGTGCCAGTACTAGTGGGTATTTAAAACCAGTTTCAAAAATGTGCTTAGCCGCTTGTGCCCCTTCTTGTTCTGGCGATAGCGTTAAGTAACAAACTTGAGAACCTTGCTCTAATTTATCTGGGAAGTTTAGCGCCAACATAGGAATATTGTTGTTATTGATATCTTGTAATTGCTCAATGTTATCTTTGATCAATGGGCCTACGATGAAATCAGTATTATTGGTTTTTAGCTGAGCATAAATATCTTGCAGGCTCTGTGTTGACGTATCGTAAACCGTCATCTTTAGAGAAGGGGCTTTATCTGCATCATCTGTCATTGCATGAATAAAGCCATCGCGGATTAACTTTGCAGGCATTTCATATTTACCAGAAAGAGGTAGGAGTACTGCGACATTTTCCGGCGTTGAAATATCGAGTTCTAAAATGCGTTGCACATCTTCAGGAGTGTGAGTCACGATTGGGTGGTTAATATTGATACTAAACCATTGCTGAAGTTCTGTTTTCAAACCACTTGGGTTGTTTAGCTGTGTCTTCATTTGAGTGGCGACATATAACCAACCTTGTAATTCAGTTTCACTTGGGTGAACTTCGAGTTGAACAATGGTCTCCTTAGAATATTTCTTTAAGTTTTCCCAAATTCTCTTATCGGTTGATTCTTGCTTATTGACAGGTTGAAACTCTTTGTAAGCAATCCATTCACGATCGGCATTGAAAAAATCTCGAATATCTTCAAACAGTTTAGCACGTTGCTGATGATAATTACGCCATTGAATGTCTGCTAATTGCCACTGCTGTTGGAAGTTTAATTCTTTTAATGCAGCCTCTGAGTCAACAGTCGCAGCTGTAATTTGCGATTTTGCTAATTGCCATTCTGCTTGCTGCATATCATTTAGAGGAAATTGAACGATGCGTTTTAGCAGGCTTTGGCCTTGGTTGTAATTTTTTTCAACTACAGAGGCTTTTAGCGCCATAATGTACAAATCAGTCTGCTCAGTAGATGGTTGAGTATCATTCGCCTCGTCAGTATAGCTGAGTGAGGTTTGTGCCGGTGGGGCGGTAATATCAACTTTATCTGACTCAGATGTAAGTGATGAACACGCTGATACTAATAACATCAAGGCGATAGAAGTAAATAAGCGTGGTACACTGAAGATCTTATGATTCATAATTTGCATGCGTTATATTCTTTATGTGAAAGATTGACTCTATATTAATCGCTCAAGTGACGGTAAACAAATGATAGATAACAAAACTGCTCTTTTAGATTCCCCAGCGCTATATATTGTTCCTACCCCAATTGGTAATTTAGGGGATATCACTCAACGATCATTAGATATTTTAAATCAAGTTGACCTGATTGCTGCTGAAGATACAAGGCATAGTGGTCGTTTATTCTCTCATTTTGGCATATCAACCAAAACTTATGCATTACATGATCATAATGAGCAACAAAAAGCACAAGTATTAGTTGAAAAAGTGTTAGCGGGAGAGTCGATCGCATTAGTTTCTGATGCGGGGACTCCTCTAATTAGTGATCCAGGGTATCACCTAGTGACTAAATGTCGTCAAGCGGGGGTTAAAGTTGTGCCATTACCAGGTGCTTGCGCCGTGATCACGGCTTTAAGTGCTTCAGGATTACCGTCGGATCGCTTTAGTTTTGAAGGCTTCTTACCGGCTAAAAGTAAAGGTCGTAAAGATAAGTTATTAGAAATTAGCAAAGCCGAGCGTACTTGTATCTTTTACGAATCGCCTCATCGAATTACAGATAGTTTGGACGATATGCTGGCAGTGTTAGGGCCTGAGCGTGAAGTCGTGCTTGCACGTGAATTAACCAAAGCATTTGAAACGATTCATGGTGCGCCGCTAAGTGAGTTGATCGAGTGGATCAATGAAGATGACAACCGTAAGCGCGGAGAAATGGTCATTCTTATTCATGGTTATCGAGAAGATAAATCTACCGATGCGCTTCCGGATGACGCTTTAAGAACCTTAAAAATTTTGACTCAAGAATTGCCACTGAAAAAAGCAGCAGCTTTAGTCGCGGAAATTCACAATTTGAAAAAGAATGCTCTATATAAGTGGGGACTGGATAACCTAGATTAATATATTTCTATATGTGCCGATTCGCTTGTCTTCTAAGGTGATGTGCGTATAATCCGCGTCGGAGTTGACTGGATAGTCGCTGCTTCGTTGATGTCCTTACTGGTTTTTGCCTAGGTAGAAACCAGTGGGAGACTGTCGGAGGGGAGGAAAGTCCGGGCTTCAAAGAGCAGGGTGCCAGGTAACGCCTGGGGAGCGTGAGCTCACGACAAGTGCAGCAGAGAGAAGACCGCCGATGACGCTATTCTTCATTTCTTCGGAAGTAAGAAGCGAACAGGTAAGGGTGAAAGGGTGCGGTAAGAGCGCACCGTGCGTCTGGCAACAGTTCGTAGCAGGGTAAACTCCACCCGAAGCAAGACCAAATAGGCCCTCACATTGCGTTGCTCGCGTAAGGGGGCGGGTAGGTTGCTCGAGCCAGTGAGCGATTGCTGGCCTAGACGAATGGCTATCACCGCGCAAGCGGAGACAGAACCCGGCTTATGATGTCAACTCCACCTATTTAAATAAACCCATCGCAGTTTACTGTGGTGGGTTTTTTTATGAATTTCTTCATTCGTTGTCTTCCTTTTGACGTGCTATTAACGATTCTAGTTAGAATTAGCTTAAACTAAGCCAAATAAGCGCAAATTTCCGCTGATTTCTTGCGTTGCGCGCCTGACATGAATATCCTAAGCCATTCATCTTAAATTGAGTTATTGAACCCTATGACCGACACCTTCCAACACGTTTCTGTACTCCTTAATGAATCTATTGAAGGATTGAATATAAAGCCAAATGGTATTTATATTGACGGCACATTTGGTCGAGGAGGTCATAGCCGTACGATTTTATCTCAACTCGGTCCTGAAGGGCGCTTATATAGTATCGATCGAGATCCTCAAGCGATTGAAGAAGCAAAAAAAATAGATGATCCCCGCTTTACCATTATTCATGGTCCTTTTTCTGGTATCCAATTTTATGCTGAGCAATATCAATTGGTTGGCAAGGTTGATGGCGTATTATTTGATCTTGGTGTCTCATCACCACAATTGGATGATGCTGATCGCGGCTTTAGTTTTATGAAAGACGGGCCATTAGATATGCGAATGGATCCGACAACTGGTCAATCAGCTGCAGAATGGCTAGCAGAAGCGGAGCTTGATGATATTACCTGGGTACTACGAGAGTTTGGTGAAGAAAAGCACGCCCGTCGTATTGCTCGTGGTTTAGTTGAATATCGCGAAAATCCGGAACATGAACCACTGATGAGAACTAGCCAATTGGCTAAGCTTATCTCAGATGTTGCACCAAAGAATTTTAAAGAAAAAAAGCACCCTGCAACGCGAAGTTTTCAAGCAATTCGGATTTATATTAATAGTGAATTGGAAGAAATCGACTTCGCTTTAAAAGGGGCGATGAATATCTTAGCGCCAGAAGGTCGTCTTTCTGTGATTAGTTTTCACTCTTTAGAAGACCGCATGGTGAAGCGATTTATGCGCCGTGAGAGCCAAGGTCCTCAAGTACCTCATGGTATTCCTATGACGGAAGATCAAATTAAAGCTTTAGGTTCTGCCAATATGAAAACGGTAGGTAAAGCAATTAAACCGTCTAAATCAGAAGTTGAAGTTAATACACGTTCACGCAGCTCAGTATTACGTATTGCTGAAAAACTATGATCATTAAAATACTATGAAAGATAAACAACCACCCACTCTAATTCGTAGTATCTGGACTGATCTTATTTCGGTAGGTCGAGTTCCATTGGTATTACTGCTGCTTATTTTTGTAAGCTCTATAGCGGTAGTGTTAACCACTTATAATACTCGTAATCAAATTACTCTGCGTGATGAATTATTAGAAAGTCGCGAGCAGCTTGATAGTGAGTGGCGTAACTTGATATTAGAAGAGAACGCTCTTGCTGAGCATACTCGAGTTCAGAAGGTCGCAATCAAAGATCTTGATATGAAACGTCCTGATTCGGATAAAGAAGTGGTTGTGAACCTTAAATGAAAAAGCCGACAAATAAAAAAACGGTAAAGAACAAGAAAACCGTTAATAAAAAGAAGTCATCTCAATCCTCCGATATTTTGATCCCTTGGCGATATAACCTAGTCATAGTCTTTATCGTATTAGCTTTATTTGTGCTGGTAGCGCGAACGGCGTATATCCAAGTGATCGAACCTGATCAACTTATTCAACAAGCTGATATGCGTTCAGTGCGCGTAAAAGCAATCGCAACCGCTCGTGGTATTATTTCTGACCGAAATGGTGAGCCGTTGGCGGTGAGTGTTCCTGTGCAAGCAGTTTGGGCGGATCCTGCCACTATAATTAAAGAAAATGGTCTTGATGAACTTGATCGTTGGTATGCACTTGCTAACGTACTTGGGCTCGAACAACAAGGCTTAGTGGATAAAATTCGCCAGAATAAACGTAAGCGCTTTATTTACTTACAGCGCCAAGTTAGTCCTGCAATGTCTAAATATGTTCGAGAATTGAAACTGCCAGGTATTGGCTTGAAAGATGAATCTCGTCGTTTTTACCCAGCCGGGGAAGTCAGCGCGCATGTCGTTGGCGTGACTGGTATTGACGGACATGGCCTTGAGGGTATGGAGCGGAGTTTTGATGATTGGTTAACGGGAGAAGCGGGTAAGCGAACCATTCGAAAAGACCGTTTTGGACGTGTTGTTGAAAATATTTCATTAAAAACACAAGAGCCTGGTAAACCTTTACAACTCACTATTGATCAACGTTTGCAGGCAATTGCCTATCGTGCGATTAAGCAAGCAGTAGCCGATTTTCGAGCCACTTCAGGAACCGCCGTTCTAGTCGATGTTAAAACCGGTAATGTACTCGCGATGGTCAATGCGCCTTCCTATAACCCGAATAACCGCGAACAATTGCAAAGTTTCCGCATGCGTAACCGTGCGCTTACCGATTCTATTGAACCGGGTTCAACTATGAAGCCATTTGTGATTTTGGCGGGCTTAGATAAAGGTATTATTGATGATAAAACGGTTATCGATACTGGCAATGGCATCATGCGAATTGGTGGCAGCCGAGTTCGAGATTCTGAGCGCGCGGGTAAAGCTGATTTAACCACTATCTTAAAGAAATCAAGTAACGTAGGTGTGGCAACCATTGCGTTAAAAATGGATGTGCGTGAAATTCTTGGTATGTATAGCGGAGTAGGCTTTGGTAATGTTTCTGGCCTACGCTTACCGGGCGAAGTAACCGGTATATTCCCAGATCGCCGTCGTTGGTCTCCATTTGAGCAAGCGACCTTAGCCTTTGGTTATGGTATTTCAGTCACACCATTACAGCTCGCGCATGCTTACGCGACGCTAGGTAATATGGGGGTGAATAAGCCGCTGCATATCTTAAAAGGAAGTACATCCGGTCGTACCTTTAGAGCGGCGGATGCAGATGCGGCTCGCAAAGTAGTCGATATGCTTGAGCAGGTTACTCATAAAGGTGGTACGGCGCGCTCGGCTAAAGTACCGGGGTATCGTGTTGGTGCGAAAACAGGTACATCACGTAAAGCAAAGGCGGGGGGATACAGTGATCAATACGTTGCCTTAACGGCTGGTCTTGCGCCAATTAGTGATCCTCGCCTTGCATTAGTTGTAGTCGTCAATGAGCCACAAGGTGATAAGTTCTATGGTGGTTCGGTTGCTGGGCCTGTTTTTGCAGAAATTATGAAAGGGGCGCTGCAAATTATGAATGTCACGCCAGATGCGACACCTGAATCTGAGGCTGGGGAATAAAATATATGGTTCGATTACTTTCTGATTTGTTGAAACCTTGGATTGCATTAGATTCTGAATTTGCCATTAATGTCGCGGAGTTGCAGCTTGACAGTCGTAAAGTGTCCGCTGGCGATATATTTGTTGCCATTCAAGGTCATGAGGTTGATGGCCGGGCCTTTATTGATAAAGCGATTTCTTCTGGTGCGGTTGCGGTTATTGCAGATGCTAGTCAGGAAAACCCTCATCAACATATTGAATGGCGTGCTAGTGTACCAGTTATTTACTTATCAGAAATTGGATCGCAGCTTTCACATCTTGCGACCTGTTTATATCAGTTTGAACCAATGCAATTAATCGGTATTACAGGCACCAATGGAAAAACCACTATTTCGCAGTTGATTGCCCAGTGGGTAGGCTTGCTTGGTAAAAAGGCTGCAGTGATGGGAACAACAGGCAATGGATTTTTGAATGATTTAAAACCTGCGGTCAACACTACGGGCAATGCAATTGAAATTCAGCAGACATTAAGCCAATTGCAACAACAAGGTGCTGAATATACGGCATTAGAAGTTTCCTCTCATGGTCTTGTGCAAGGACGTGTTAAAGCGCTGCCTTTCGCTGCTGCTGCATTTACTAACTTAAGCCGTGATCACCTTGATTATCACGGCAGCATGGAAGAATACGCAGAAGCCAAATTCAGTTTGTTTTCTCAACATGACTGCCAGCATCAAATTATTAATGCAGATGATGAGGTTGGCCAACAATGGCTTCAACGTTTACCGGATGCAATCGCCGTTTCTTTAATTAAGCCGCAGCTTTCTTCGAGAAGTCCAGATTCGACACATCCGGCTTCAACACATGATTGTTTGTGGGCCAATGAGGTTCACTACTCAGATGCTGGCATCAGCTTATCGATTGATGGTCATTGGGGAGCAGCCGATTTGCAAGTCCCGTTAATTGGTGCTTTCAATGCCAGTAATTTGCTGGTGGCGTTAGCAACCTTGCTGAGTCTAGGGTTTGAGTTAAATCAGTTAGTTCAAGTCGCACCTCAATTGAGGCCTGTAATCGGTCGTATGGAACTTTTTCAAGCGTCTAAACCGCAAGCTAAAGTTGTCGTAGACTACGCACACACACCAGATGCGTTAGAAAAAGCCTTGATGGCACTACGCGTACATTGCCAAGGAAAACTTTGGTCAATCTTTGGTTGTGGTGGGGAGCGTGATTCCGGTAAACGCCCAATGATGACGGAAATATCTGAGCGCCTTGCTGATGAGTCGATCATTACTGATGATAATCCACGCTCAGAAGATCCGGCTAAAATTGTCGCCGATATGTTGCAAGGGGCGATAAACCCAGAACAGATTCATGTGATCCACTCTCGTTATCTAGCGTGTCAATATGCTCTTCAACAAGCTGGTGAGGGCGATATTATTTTATTAGCAGGCAAAGGACATGAAGACTATCAAATCATTAATGGCCAAAACGTACATTATTCTGACCGCGAAACCGCACAAGTTTTATTAGGGTTACCTTTATGATCCCATTTTCTTTACAGCAACTTGCACTGATAACCTCGGGTTCTCTTCTCGGTAACAATACCGATATTACTTCGGTGACTACAGATACTCGCAACATTGAATCCGGTGCTTTATTTGTTGCCTTAGTTGGCGAGCGATTCGATGCTCATGATTTTTGTCAGCAAGCGGTAGATTCTGGTGCCAATGCTTTATTAGTTTCTAAGAAGCTCGATCTCGATATTCCACAAGTTGTTGTCGCGGAGACTCAAAAAGCACTCGGTCAACTTGGACAATGGATGCACCAACAATCAAAGGCGAAAACCTTAGCGCTGACAGGAAGCTGCGGAAAAACCACCGTCAAAGAAATGTTGGCCGCTATTTTAAAGCAAAAAGGCCAAGTACTTGCTACAGCGGGTAATTTTAATAATGAAATAGGTGTTCCGTTAACGCTGCTACGTACCCAAGAAAATGACGATTATGCGGTGATTGAATTAGGCGCGAACCATTTAGGTGAAATCGCTTATACCACTAGCTTGGTTCAACCTGATATTGCGTTAGTCAATAATGTTGCCGCCGCACACTTAGAAGGTTTTGGCTCAATTGATGGCGTGGCAAAAGCGAAAGGTGAGATATACCAAGGTCTATCAGCTGGTGGCGATGCTGTCGTTAATCTAGATAGCAATGGTTTATCTCATTGGCAATCTATCTTGGCTGATAAAAGCGTTATCACTTTTTCGGTCGATAATTCGGATGCAGATTTTTATTCACAACAAATTGAAGTTAACCAGCGTGGTGAAGCTTCATTTGTGTTGATGAGTCCTCTCGGTGAAAAGTTTGTGAGCTTACCTATGATCGGCAAACACAATATTAGCAATGCTTTGGCTGCTGCCGCGATGGCGATTCAAGCGGGAGCGACGTTAGATGAAGTGGTCAGTGGTTTACAAGTACCAAGCCATGTTAAAGGACGAGTGGAAGCGATGGATTTAACCGAGGAAGTACGTGTGATTGATGATAGCTATAATGCGAGCGTACCCGCGATGAAAGCCGCCGCCGATTTATTAGCAAACTATCAAGGCACCCGTTGGTTGATTCTTGGTTATATGGCAGAGCTTGGTGATGAAAGCCAAGCATTACACCGAGAAGTAGGCGAGCATGCGGCACAATATAATTTTGACTATGTCCTCACTTTTGGAGAGGATACCGCGATTATTAGCCAGCTTTGCCAACAAACCGATGATTTATCGACTTGTGGTAAACATTTTACTACCCATAGCGCTATGATTGATTTTATTAAGCAGCACTTACCTAACCCAAAACTAGAAATGCAAGCAGACCAAAAACATACTTTACTGATCAAAGGAGCACATAGCTCTAAAATGTGTCAGGTTGTTGCTGCTTTGAAGGAGAACTACGCATGATCATTTGGCTCGCAGAACTGTTACAGCCATATTTATCCTTTTTTCGATTGTTTGAATATCTCTCTTTTCGGGCTATTTTGAGCATTTTGACTGCTTTGGGGTTATCTCTTTGGATAGGACCTAAACTTATCCAGCGTTTACAGCTTTTACAAATTGGTCAAGTCGTGCGTAATGACGGTCCTGAATCTCACTTTAGTAAACGTGGCACCCCAACGATGGGCGGTGTGATGATACTAGCAGCGATCACTGTGACCGTTTTCCTATGGGCAGATTTATCTAACCCTTATGTTTGGGCGGTGATAGCAGTATTGCTTGGTTATGGTGTCGTTGGTTTTGTTGATGACTATCGTAAAGTTGTGCGCAAAAATACAGATGGCTTGATTGCTCGCTGGAAGTATTTTTGGCAATCAGTCATTGCACTAGGTATAGCGTTTGCTTTATATGCAATGGGCAAAGATACTTCAGCGACTCAACTAGTGGTTCCTTTCTTTAAAGATGTGATGCCACAACTTGGTTTGATGTATATCGTGCTGACTTACTTTGTAATTGTAGGTACCAGTAATGCGGTGAACTTAACCGATGGTCTAGATGGCTTAGCGATCATGCCTACGGTATTAGTTGCAGCAGGCTTTGGTGTTATCGCTTGGGCGACGGGTAACGTCAATTTCTCTGAATATTTGCACATTCCTTATATTCCTTATACCAGTGAGCTTGTGATTGTTTGTACTGCAATAGTTGGGGCTGGTTTAGGCTTTTTATGGTTTAACACCTATCCAGCACAAGTATTTATGGGCGATGTTGGTTCATTAGCGTTAGGTGGAGCTTTAGGGACGATTGCGGTTTTGGTTCGTCAAGAGTTTGTATTGGTGATCATGGGTGGGGTATTCGTGATGGAAACCCTATCGGTTATCTTGCAAGTCGGTTCTTATAAATTACGTGGCCAGCGTATTTTCCGTATGGCACCGATTCACCACCATTACGAATTAAAAGGCTGGCCGGAACCTCGCGTTATTGTGCGTTTTTGGATCATCTCTATCGTATTGGTATTAATTGGCTTAGCGACACTGAAAATACGTTAATTTTTTATAGGATATTACTTTATGTCACACTCATTATTAGCAAAATGGCAAGGGATACAACGTGTCGTTGTGGTTGGCTTGGGTGTGACGGGGTTATCCGTTATTCGATATTTACAAAAACTGCCACAGGATTTATCGATAAAGGTTATTGATACTCGTTCCGAACCACCTGGTGTGGAATTGTTGGATGCTAGCGTTGAAGTACATACTGGTAGTTGGCAGCTTGATTGGTTATTGGAAGCAGACTTAATTGTGACTAATCCGGGAATTGCATTAGCTACTCCAGAGATTCAACAAGCGCTGGCAAACAATATTCCGGTAGTTGGTGATATCGAGTTATTCGCATGGGCAGCCAATGCGCCAGTGGTGGCTATCACTGGTTCAAACGGCAAAAGTACGGTCACCGATTTAACAGGCGTTTTGGCAAAATCTGCCGGGTTAACGGTGGGTGTCGGTGGCAATATCGGCGTGCCAGCTTTGGATCTACTTGCAGATAATGTGGATTTGTATGTGTTGGAACTCTCTAGTTTTCAACTGGAAACTACATCGTCATTGAAATTGGCCGCGGCTGCTTATTTGAATCTTTCTGAAGATCATATGGATCGCTACCAAGGCATGGAAGACTATGCTGAGGCGAAGCAACGTATTTTCTTACATGCCGATAAAGCGATTGTTAATCGTGCTGAACCAGAAACCTATCCCAAAAATGATATCCCAGTTGTCAGTTTTGGCTTTGATGAGCAAGACTTTGGCTTGGTGTGGTTAGAAGCGCAAGAATATATTTCTAAGCAAGGTCAACCAATTGTCGCGGTTGAGGATTTAAAACTTGTCGGTAGACACAATGTCGCCAATAGCTTGGTCGCTTTAGCCTTGCTAGATAGTGTTGATGTTGAATTATCGAAGGTTGTGCCTGCGTTGAAAACTTACTCAGGGCTAACACATCGCTGTCAGTTAGTTGTGGATAATAATGGTATTAAATGGATCAATGATTCTAAAGCAACCAACGTAGCCAGTACGTTAGCGGCATTATCGGGGTTGCAATTAACAGGCAGTCTGCATCTGTTGGTTGGTGGCGTTGGAAAAGGCGCGGATTTTTCTGAATTAGCGCCAGTGTTGAAAAACTTAAATGTTCAATTGCATTGCTTTGGTCAAGATGGTGACTCGTTTGTTTCGTTGCACCCTTCGGCACAACGTTGGGAAACAATGGAGCAAGCAATAAACTCGTTTCATCATGAATTAAAAGCGGGTGATTTAGTGATGCTATCGCCTGCTTGTGCCAGTTTTGATCAATTTAAAAACTTTATGGCCAGAGGAGATGAATTCACTCGTTTGGCGCAACATTATATGAAATTATCGTCTTAATAATTTTCTCATTGCTCATTTATCGGATTGAAGGCTGACCGTGGTTAAAGCAAAAGTGCAAAATATGGGTAAAGGATTTCAAGGGTGGATGAGTCAACCTTCTCCTGATGTACTTTACGATCGTCAATTGGTTTGGTTAGCATTTAGTTTAATGTTAATTGGTCTGGTGATGGTCACGTCAGCATCTTTTCCTATTAGTACTCGTCTAACTGGTGAACCATTTCACTTTATGGTGCGACATGGCATATTTTTATTTCTCGCTTTAGGTGCCGCGACGATAGTGGTACAAATTCCGTTAGAACGTTGGATGAAGCATAGCATGCACTTACTTTTGCTCTCTATGTTCTTATTGTTGGTGGTATTGCTGGTTGGACATTCCGTTAATGGTGCGTCTCGTTGGATCCCATTAGGCTTATTTAATTTACAGCCTGCGGAAGTGGCGAAGCTATCATTATTTATTTTTATGTCTAGTTACTTAGTTCGTAAGCATGATGAAGTGAAAAGCTCATTTTTTGGTGGCTTTATCAAACCCATTATTGTATTTGGTTGTTTGGCGGTATTACTGCTCGCTCAGCCCGATTTAGGTACAGTGGTGGTCATGTTGGTGACGTTATTCGGTATGTTATTTATTGCGGGAGCAAAGCTAAAACAGTTTATCGCTCTGCTATTGGTCGGTATCGGCTCAGTAGCCTTATTGATTTTGGCTGAACCTTATCGTATGCGACGCGTAACCTCATTCATGAATCCATTTGAAGATCCTTTTGGTAGTGGTTATCAATTAACCCAATCCTTAATGGCATTTGGTCGTGGTGGTTTATTTGGTCAAGGGCTAGGTAACTCGATTCAGAAGCTAGAATATTTGCCTGAGGCACATACTGACTTTGTCTTTGCGGTGGTGGGAGAAGAGTTAGGCTTTATTGGCGTGACATTGGTCTTATTGATGATTTTTGCTTTGGTATATAAAGCATTATCGATTGGTAAGAGGTCGCTTGAATCGGGCCATTTATTTGGTGGTTTTTTAGCGACTAGTATTAGTATTTGGTTCGCGTTTCAAACCTTAGTTAACGTCGGTGCGGCGGCCGCGATTGTACCAACTAAAGGTTTAACATTACCTTTGATCAGTTATGGTGGTTCTAGTCTTATTATTATGATGACGGCGGTAGCACTGTTGTTACGTATTGATTATGAGCGTCGCTTGGCAGAGTTGTCAGCTAGAACTAAACCGGTGAGTGAAAAGAAACCCCAACCAGATCAAACCCAACAAGAATTAAGTGATAATGAAAAAGAATAAACGTTTATTAGTAATGGCTGGTGGTACTGGTGGACATGTCTTCCCTGGTTTGGCTGTAGCGAAAAAGTTGCAACAGCAAGGTTGGGAGATTCGCTGGTTAGGCACACCTGATCGTATGGAAGCAGATTTAGTACCAAAGCATGGTATTGAAATTGATTTTATTCATGTAAAAGGTCTGCGTGGTCAAGGGCTTGCTAAGCTAATTAAGGCACCTTTTCAAATTGTTAACGCCATTATGCAAGCGAAAAAACATATTAAAGCTTGGCAACCTGATGTGGTTTTAGGCATGGGCGGCTATGTAAGTGGCCCGGGTGGTGTTGCCGCTTGGATGTCTGGTATTCCAGTGGTTCTGCACGAGCAAAATGCCGTTGCCGGTTTAACCAATCAATGGTTATCTAAAATAGCCAAACGAGTGATGCAAGCATTCCCAGGTGCATTTCCCAATGCTGAAGTGGTGGGAAATCCTGTGCGCCAAGATGTCGTCGAGATTGCTGAGCCAAAACAACGCTTAGAACAACGTGATGGACCTATCCGTATTTTGGTTATGGGGGGGAGCCAAGGTGCTCGAATACTGAATACAACGTTACCTCCAGTGATGAGAGCTTTGGGTAATGATTACGAGATACGTCATCAAGCGGGTAAAGGGCAACAACCAATGGTTGAATCACTGTATCAAGAGAACCAAGTGATTAACGCTCAGGTTACCGAGTTTATTGATAATGTGGCACAAGCGTATGAGTGGGCGGATTTATTAGTATGTCGCTCAGGTGCTTTGACGGTTTCTGAAGTTTCTGCTGCTGGTGTTGGGGCTATTTTTATTCCTTTTATGCATAAAGATCGCCAACAAGCACTGAATGCTGATCATCTTGTTCAATGTGGAGCCGCTTTAATGATTGAACAGCCAGATTTGACTGAACAAGTTTTAATGGAACAAATACAACAACTGGATCGGGCTCAGTTACTTGCGATGGCAGAAAAAGCACGATCAGCTGCCATTACCGATGCTGACACACGAGTTGCTGAAGCGATTATCGCTGTAAGCCAAGATTGAGAAATAATTGATGTTAACAAAACAAAATCCCAACCTATCTGAACTGCGTTCTATCGTACCTGAAATGCGCCGAGTAAAGTGTATTCATTTCGTGGGTATTGGTGGTGCTGGCATGAGCGGTATTGCTGAAGTTTTACTTAATGAAGGTTATGACATTAGCGGTTCAGATTTGAATGAAAATACTGTAACTGAGCGTTTGAAGGCAAAAGGGGCGACAATATACATTGGTCATCAAGCAGCGAATATTGAAAAAGCTAGTGTAGTGGTGGTCTCGACTGCGATTTCAACTGATAATCCTGAATTGATTGCGGCTAAAGAGTTACGTATTCCGGTGGTACGTCGTGCCGAAATGCTTGCTGAATTGATGCGTTTTCGCCATGGTATTGCCGTTTCCGGTACTCATGGTAAAACTACAACTACAGCGCTTGTCACACAAATTTATTTTGAAGCGGGTCTCGATCCTACCTTTGTTAATGGCGGATTAGTGAAAAGTGCTGGAACTAACGCACGCTTAGGCTCTAGCCGTTACTTAATTGCTGAAGCTGATGAAAGTGATGCATCCTTCCTGCATTTACAACCAATGGTGAGTATTGTAACCAACATAGAAGCCGACCATATGGACACTTATGGTGGTGATTTTGAAACGTTGAAGCAAACGTTCATCGATTTCCTGCATAATTTACCTTTTTATGGTCAAGCGATCATGTGTATTGATGATCCTGTTGTCAGAGAGTTGATACCACGAGTCAGCCGCCAAGTGATTACTTATGGTTTCTCTGAAGATGCGGATGTTCGAATTGTTAACTATCATCAAAAAGGCCAGCAAGGTAAATTTACCGTAGTCCGTCAAGAGCGTGCTGATTTAGACATTACGTTAAATATTCCAGGTAAACATAATGCGTTAAATGCTGCTGCTGCTATTGCGGTAGCTACTGAAGATAATATTTCAGATGATGCGATTGTACGTGCTTTAGTGAGCACTCAAGGCACTGGTCGTCGATTTGATCATCTAGGTGAGTTTGATACGGGTAATGGTCAAGCTATGTTGGTGGATGACTATGGTCATCATCCCAGTGAGGTTGACGTTACTATTCAAGCGGCTCGCTCAGGTTGGCCAGATAAACGCTTAGTCATGATTTTTCAACCACATCGCTATAGCCGCACACGCGACTTATATGATGATTTCGCGAATGTTCTAGAAAAGGTTGATGTGTTGATTATGCTTGATGTTTATTCTGCAGGTGAAAAACCGATTGCAGGAGCAGATAGCCGTTCTTTATGTCGTACAATTCGCAGTCGTGGCAAAGTCGATCCAATTTTTGTGGATTCATCGAATAAACTCCCCTCAACCTTGGCTAGTTTATTAGAAGACAATGATTTGGTTTTAACTCAAGGGGCGGGTGATGTTGGCCGTGTCGCAAAAATCTTAGAGGATTTTCAACTGGATATTGACAAAATGAAAGTCATTAGTGAGTAAAATAGCTACAAGTTGTCTTGGCACTCAGGCCTTCGGTCAGTATAATCCCTGTTAATTGTCGTTATTTTCAGGGATGTACCATTAGTTAACCTCAGATTATGGGCATTTAATGAATATTTTAGAGTCTAACTGCTCATTATGAATATCACCGCGGAAGATTTGGTTGAAGGCAATACTCAATCATCATCGAAACAGCATTGGGTCGGTGGTGCTTTTTTATTATTAGTCGTGATTGGTATCGGTACTTTAATTTATTCAACTTTTAGCTGGATGACCGATGACCAGCGTTTACCTCTTTCGCGTTTAATGGTCGAAGGGGATTTGCATCACGTAAGTCCTAAACAGGTACAAGGTGCTTTAGCCAGGCTACCACATATGGGAACATTTATGACCCAAGATGTGGACCAGTTACAGCAAGCATTACAAACCTTACCTTGGGTTGCTCAAATTTCGATCAGAAAACAATGGCCTGACTTAGTTAAAGTCTATATTGTTGAATACCAAGCGATTGCGATTTGGAATGGTAATTCGCTATTAAGCCCGGAAGGTCATATTTTTAATGGTCACCCAGAAGACGCTCCTGAAAATACGGTGAATCTTTACGGACCAGAAGGTTCTAGTGAGCAAGTCTTGTCAGTTTGGCAAAAAAGCACGCAAAAATTAAAGCCGCTAGGTCGTACTATTACATCAGTTGTATTAAATGATAGACGTGCATGGCAATTAATATTAGATAACGGTATTCGTTTAGAGCTCGGAAAAGATGCTCGTGAAGATCGTTTGAATCGTTTTATTAAACTTTATGGTCGGTTGGGCGATAAAGTAGAGCAAATTAGCTACATTGATCTTCGATATGATACTGGGGCCGCCGTTGGTTGGATTCCAGATGATGATTCAGCACAAGAGAGAAATAAATGACGAAGACCGCAGAAGGTAACATAGTCGTTGGTCTTGATATTGGCACAGCTACTGTATCCGCGTTAGTAGGTGAAGTGCTTCCTGATGGACAAATTAACATCATAGGAGCCGGAACTAGCCCATCTCATGGTATGGACAAAGGTGGTGTTAACGATCTTGAATCGGTTGTAAAATCCGTTCAGCGCGCTATCGACCAAGCCGAATTAATGGCAGAATGCCAGATTACGAGTGTCTATCTTTCTCTTTCAGGTAAGCATATTGCTAGCCGTATAGAAAAAGGTATGGGGGCGATTTCAGAAGAAGAAGTTTCTCAAGAGGATATGGATCGTGTTATCCATACTGCTAAATCGATTAAAATCGGTGAAGAGCAGCGTATTTTGCACGTCATTCCTCAAGAGTTCACTATCGATTATCAAGAAGGAATTAAAAACCCTTTAGGTTTGTCTGGTGTTCGTATGGAAGCGAGTGTTCACTTGATTTCTTGTCATAATGACATGGCAAGAAATATCATCAAAGCGGTAGAACGCTGTAATTTAAAAGTGGAACAGCTGATATATTCAGGCTTAGCATCAAGTAATGCGGTTATCACTGACGATGAGCGTGAGCTTGGTGTCTGTGTGATCGATATCGGGGCGGGTACAATGGAGCTATCCATCTGGACTGGTGGTGCGCTACGTCACACAAAAGTATTTTCTTATGCTGGTAATGCCGTAACAAGTGATATTGCCTTTGCATTTGGTACACCTGTCAGCGATGCTGAAGAGATAAAAGTTAAGTTTGGTTGTGCGCTTAGCGAGCTAGTAAGCAAAGACGATACTGTTAACGTACCAAGTGTTGGTGGTCGTCCTTCTCGAAGTTTACAACGTCAAACTTTGGCAGAAGTGATAGAACCCCGATATACTGAGCTTATGGGCATGGTTAATCAAAGCATTGATTCTGTTCAAGCAAAGTTACGTGAAGATGGAATTAAACACCATTTAGCGGCAGGTATTGTGCTAACCGGTGGAGCATCACAGATTGAAGGATTAGTGGAGTGTGCAGAACGCGTATTCCGCAACCAAGTAAGAATTGGTAAACCCCTAGAAGTCAGAGGGTTAACTGACTACGTTAAAGAGCCATATCATGCAACAGCGGTTGGATTATTACATTACGCCAAAGACAGCCAGTTTTATGATGAGGGTGAATATCAACACACAGCACCAAAGCAGCGCTCTGGTAGCTCGTTTACGGATATCATTCAAAAGCTACGTAATTGGATACAAAAAGAGTTTTAACCTGAGGCGAACAGGAAGAAACGGAGAAAACACATGTTTGAACCGATGATGGAAATGTCTGACGATGCTGTAATTAAAGTCGTTGGAGTTGGAGGCGGCGGTGGCAATGCCGTAGAACACATGGTGCGAGAGTCCATCGAAGGGGTGGAGTTCATCAGTGTTAATACGGATGCCCAAGCGCTACGTAAAGTAAGTGTCAGCAATGTTATTCAAATTGGTGGCGATATCACTAAAGGTCTAGGTGCCGGAGCAAACCCTCAAGTAGGTCGTGACTCAGCATTAGAAGACCGTGAAGCAATTAAAGCGGTTTTAGCTGGCGCCGATATGGTGTTCATTGCAGCTGGTATGGGCGGTGGTACCGGTACCGGTGCAGCGCCTGTGATTGCAGAAGTAGCTAAAGAACTTGGTATCTTAACCGTAGCGGTCGTAACTAAACCGTTTAGCTTTGAAGGCAAAAAGCGTATGGCTTTTGCTGAGCAAGGTATTGAAGAGCTTTCAAAGCATGTTGATTCATTGATCACCATTCCAAATGAAAAGCTACTGAAAGTACTTGGCCGTGGTATTACATTGCTTGAAGCCTTTGCTAAAGCGAATGATGTATTACGTAATGCCGTTCAAGGTATTGCTGAGCTGATTACTCGTCCTGGTATGATGAATGTTGACTTCGCCGACGTACGTACGGTGATGTCTGAAATGGGGCATGCCATGATGGGGAGCGGTGTCGCTACTGGTGAAGACCGTGCAGAAGAAGCCGCTGAAATTGCTATCTCAAGCCCATTACTAGAAGACATCGATCTTGCTGGTGCGCGTGGTGTGTTAGTTAACATCACTGCTGGCCTAGACATGCGTTTAGAGGAATTCGAAACCGTAGGTAACACCGTTAAGGCATTTGCTTCAGATAATGCAACGGTTGTTATTGGTACTTCTCTTGATCCTGACATGAGTGATGAAATCCGCGTAACAGTTGTTGCAACGGGAATTGGTAACTCTCATCAACCTGATATCACTTTAGTTAAAGGTAGTTCAGCGAAACCAGTTTCAGCACCTCAACCTGCAGTTCAAGCGTCCGCTCAATCATCAGCTAAGACTGAGGAAGAAGTGCCACAGCCCATGCTTCGTACTAACAAAGCACCGGCGACAAGTTCCTCATCAAGCTCTTCGAATGAAAATTCAAATACGGTGAAGAAGCCAGATGAAAATGACAGTGGTTACCTTGATATCCCTGCATTTTTAAGACACCAAGCTGATTGAGTTTTGCACAATTAGTTGAAGTATGTCTAAAATGTGATAAGATATCTGACCAGTCAAATATTGGCTGTGATATGTAGCGTAAAAGCGTAAATTAGAGGCAAATTAGATGATCAGACAACGTACATTGAAAGAAATGGTGAAAACGACTGGTGTGGGTCTCCACTCTGGACGTAAAGTCACGCTTACGCTACGTCCTGCACCAGCTAATACCGGTATAATTTATCGTCGTACAGATATGAATCCCCCTGTGGATTTTCCTTCTGATCCAAACTCAGTACGTGACACTATGTTGTGTACTGCGTTAGTAAACGATGAAGGCATTCGTATTTCTACCGTTGAGCACTTAAATGCAGCTCTAGCCGGTATGGGAATCGACAACATTATCATCGAGGTTGATGCACCTGAAATTCCAATTATGGATGGCAGTGCTAGCCCGTTTGTATATCTGCTGCAATCAGCAGGTGTCGAAACTCTAAATGCACCAAAACGTTTTATTCGTATTAAAAAGCCAATTCGTATTGAAGATGGTGATAAGTGGGCAGAGCTTGTTCCTTATGACGGTTTCCGTATGGATTTTGAAATTGAGTTTGATCACCCTGCTATTGATTCTGAACAACAACATATGTTGTTTGATTTCTCTTCACAGGCGTTTATCAAAGATATTTCTCGTGCTCGTACCTTTGGTTTTATGCGCGATATCGAATATTTACAGTCACAGAATCTATGTTTAGGTGGTAGCTTTGACTGTGCAATCGTTCTTGATGAATACCGTATCTTGAATGAAGAAGGCTTACGTTTTAGTAATGAATTTGTTACGCACAAAGTATTAGATGCCATTGGTGACTTATACATGTGTGGCCATAGCATTGTTGGTGAGCTTCGTGCTTATAAAACAGGCCATGCTTTGAACAACCAGTTATTGCGTGCAGTTCTAGCTGACCAAGAAGCTTGGGAATGGGCTACGTTTGAAGAAGCTGCCGGTTCGCCAGTTGCATTTGGTGAAGTTATGCCGAATACAGTATTAGCTTAAGATCGAATTAAGTATTAAAAAAGCCAGACTGAAAGTCTGGCTTTTTTATTACCTAAAATTTATCAAAACAAAAAAGAGTTATTTGCTTTTTGGTTGAGCAAGTTTCGCTAGGCTTTCCATTCGATGCTTCAGCTTCGGTGGTGCTAAAGAGGCGGCCATTAGGATAGATTGAGCTGCTTCCTCACTTAAAGCATGTTGCTGATAAGTCACTTCTTTTTCTTTGAGAGATTCACTACGATATAACTCAGGGTTTACTTTAAACTCTATTCCAGCCAAACGAGAAAATCCTGCTGCTCTTAGCTCAGATAAAATTCTGATTCGCTCATAGTTGAGTTTCATTTGGAAAGAAGCATTCGCCACTTCGATCAGTAATTGATTTTGACGAACATTGGCCGCTCGACAATGAGCTAATAGGTTCTTCGGCAAGATACTTTTTAGTGTTTGGTTGATCGATAAAATTTCAGAAACATGCTGAGAAAAGGCCTTTAACTGGCTATCACCAATCAGATCTTGTGTTAGTTTTGGGCGGTGGTCTCGCATAAAATATCTCATCATATTAAAGCTTAATCATTATACTCAAGTCGCTTGAGTATATATTATGCGTTATGAAAAATTATTAATGTCAAAAAATATTATTTTTGATTAAAAATAATGAGGATGAACGCAAACAACAGTGTTTGTAGATAGAAGATAGGTGCATAATCCCATACTATATAACCAAGTGAATTCTGTATCTTGAAGTCACTTGGCTATATAACCACTTGTCTTTTAGTCTTGAAAATGGGCTTGATTGGCACCATATGACAAGTAGACCAAATTTATCTCAGTATTCTTAGAATTAAACTGTGAGAAGCTGAAAGCAGAGATCCGAAAGATCAGGAAGAGAGATTCGTAAATAATGTTAACTAAGTTACTGACTAGTGTCATCGGCAGCCGTAATGATAGAACGTTACGCCAGCTGAGAAAGATCGTAAATCAAATTAATAGCTTTGAACCAGAATATGAAGCATTAACTGATGAACAACTTCAACATAAGACCATTGAGTTTCGTGAACGTTACACCAATGGTGAATCATTAGATAAACTGTTACCTGAAGCTTTTGCAACGGTACGTGAAGCGTCAAAGCGTATTTATGGCATGCGTCATTTCGACGTTCAGCTTATCGGTGGTATGGTTCTTAACGCAGGTAAAATTGCAGAGATGCGTACCGGTGAAGGTAAAACGTTAACCGCGACTTTATCAGCTTATCTTAATGGGATTTCAGGCAAAGGCGTTCATGTTATTACTGTGAATGACTACTTAGCCAAACGTGATGCTGAGACTAACCGCGAGTTATTTGAATTCTTAGGTATGACGGTTGGTATTAATGTACCAAACATGATCCCATCTGAGAAAAAAGCCGCTTATCAATGTGATATTTTGTACGGAACGAACAACGAGTTCGGTTTCGATTACTTACGCGATAACATGGCGTTTCGTCCAGAAGACCGCGTACAACGCGAACGTTTTTTTGCGGTAATCGATGAAGTCGACTCCATCCTAATCGATGAAGCGCGTACTCCGCTGATTATTTCTGGTCCTGCAGAAGACAGCTCTGAATTATACACCCGCATTAATACTTTAATTCCATATCTAGAGCGTCAAGACGAAGAAGATACGGAAGAGTATCGCGGTGATAAGCACTACACCATTGATGAAAAAGCCAAGCAAGTACACATGACTGAAACTGGTCAAGAGTACGTTGAAGAGCTACTGATCAAAAATGGCTTAATGGAAGAAGGGGAGACGCTTTACTCTCCAGCTAATATCAGCTTGTTACATCACGTCAATGCGGCACTTCGTGCTCATGTGTTGTTTGAAAGAGACGTTGATTACATTGTAAAAGATGATGAAATTATCATTGTAGATGAACATACCGGCCGTACTATGCCGGGGCGTCGTTGGTCTGAAGGTCTTCATCAAGCGGTAGAAGCAAAAGAAGGCGTTAAGATTCAAAATGAAAACCAAACCTTAGCGTCGATTACCTTCCAGAACTACTTCCGTTTATATGAGAAGCTTTCTGGTATGACAGGTACTGCGGATACTGAAGCGTTCGAATTCCAATCCATTTACGGTCTTGATACGGTGGTTATTCCAACTAATCGTCCAATGATTCGTAATGATATGCCAGATGTTGTGTATCGCACCGAAAAAGAAAAATTTGATGCAATCATTGAAGACATCAAAGAGCGTGTTGCCAATGGTCAGCCGATCTTAGTTGGTACGGTTTCGATTGAAAAATCTGAACTACTTTCTAATGCGTTAAAAGCGGCAAAAATTAAGCATAACGTGTTGAATGCTAAGTTCCACGAACAAGAAGCTGAAATCGTTGCTCAAGCCGGTACACCTGGCGCGGTGACTATTGCAACCAATATGGCGGGTCGTGGTACCGATATCAAGTTAGGCGGTAGCTGGGAAAACCAAGTTGAGAAACTAGAAGAATCTCAAGGTACTCCAGCAACGGAAGAACAAATCGAGCAAGTGAAAGCCGAGTGGCGAAAAGTACATGATGCGGTTCTAGAGTCTGGTGGTTTACACATCATAGGTACAGAGCGTCATGAATCACGCCGTATTGATAACCAATTACGTGGTCGTTCTGGTCGCCAAGGTGACGCTGGTTCTTCACGTTTCTATCTATCAATGGAAGATTCACTACTACGTATCTTTACTTCTGAGCGTATGGCTGGCTTGATTCAGAGCGGAATGGAAGAAGGTGAAGCGATTGAAAGTCGTATGCTATCTCGCTCAATTGAAAAAGCGCAGCGTAAAGTAGAAGGTCGTAACTTTGATGTACGTAAGCAATTGCTTGATTACGATGATGTGGCCAATGATCAACGTAAAGTGGTGTATGAGCTTCGTGATGAGCTAATGGCATCAGAAGATATCAGTGAAATGCTTGAGCAGAACCGTACGGACGTTTTAAGTTCAGTATTTGAGCAGTACATTCCGCCGCAATCACTTGATGAAATGTGGGATGTAAAAGGCTTAGAAGAGCGTTTACACGCTGACTTCGATTTACCACTACCGATTCAAACTTGGTTAGATGAAGACGATAAGTTATATGAAGAAGTCTTGCTTGAGCGTGTGATCAGCGAAGCGAATACTATCTATAAGCAAAAAGAAGAAGCGGTTGGTGCGGAAGTACTACGTAATTTTGAACGTCAAGTAATGCTACAAACACTTGATAACTTATGGAAAGAACACTTAGCGGCGATGGATCATCTGCGTCAAGGTATCCATTTACGTGGTTATGCACAAAAAGATCCAAAGCAAGAGTTTAAGCGTGAATCGTTTGAGTTATTTGGTGAGTTATTAGATAGCTTGAAGTTTGATGTGATTTCTACCTTAAGCCGTGTTCGCGTACAACAACGTGAAGAAGTTGACCGTATGGAAGAGCAACGTCGCATTCAAGCAGAAGAGGCAGCACGTAATCAGCAGTTCCAACATGAATCAACTGAAGGCATAGAAGAAGAGGCCACCGACGCTGATTCTCCAAACCAACCAAGTGTTCGAGAAGAACGTAAAGTTGGTCGTAATGAGCCTTGTCCATGTGGTTCGGGTAAAAAGTACAAACAATGTTGTGGTAAGATCTAACCATTATATTGAGTAATGCAACAAGGCCGCAGCGATTGCGGCCTTTTTATTGCTCACTTTTTAAACTTATTTGGAGAATAGCAATGAAACGAGTTCACATTGTGGCCGCGATTATTTTAAATGCACAGCAAGACCAAATATTTATTACTAAGCGCCCTGAGAACCTGCATAAAGGTGGATATTGGGAATTTCCCGGGGGTAAGGTCGAGCTTGGGGAGTCAGCTGAGCAAGGCTTGATTCGCGAGCTACAAGAAGAAATTGATATTACCGCCACTGAGATGTCATTGTTTGAACATTTCGATTTTGATTACCCTGAAAAAAGCCTAACCTTTGATTTCTTTAGCGTGACGGATTTTGCAGGCCAGCCGTATGGTAAAGAAGGGCAGGAAGGCAAATGGGTCGCGATCAGTGATTTGAATGGATACAGCTTTCCAGAAGCTAATGAACCAGTGTTGGAAAAGGTTATTAAACGTTTTGGTTAATGATTCGAGCTTGTTCGAGTCTCGTTGCTCGGGAAAGAGCGAAAAGCGTGATCGTTTCTCGTAATCCGGCCGTTTCACCTCTCGTGGCTCGGAAAAGAAAGCGAGTACCTAGTTTCAAGAGAGTACATTAACAAAAAACGTCATCCTGAAAAGCGACGTAGGAGCGCAGTTCAGGATCTCCTACCACAGTTTGAGTCTCAACATACTGTAGCAGATTCCGTATCTTCTTCGCTTAGGCTCATGTACGGAATGACATTATTTATACATCGAGCAACGAAAAAGAGATCGCAGTACTCACCGCGATCTCTTCAAACCTAGAAACTAGGGACTAGAAACTTAATTCCTTTTAACCTTCCGACCACCCATCAGAATCCGACATATCAGGCGCGCCCGGAATGGCTTTTTCTTCATCGGCCCATTCACCAAAGTCAATCATTTGGCATTGCTTACTACAAAAAGGGCGGTAAGCACTCACTTCCCCCCAAACAACGTCAGTTTGGCAAGTTGGGCATTTAACTACAGTAATTTTCTTGGGTTGTACTTGTGTCATATTAATGAGTAACCTGAACTGCGAACATGAAATATTAGGCTATATATTCTAACAGACTGCCAACTTAAACTCGACGTCCTGACTATATGCCTTTGCTGTTTCAAAGCTCATGAATTTAACCACAAAACGGTTCTTATGGCCGGATATCATAGGGTAAATCCCCAATTCTGATGGTATTTCCAGGCGTAGAATATTGGCCTCATTGGCATCGCTTTGAAAAAATCCATTATGCGCAATCTGAGATTTAAAATGACCGTTGCCACGTAATAGCTTTAACAGTAATTCTAGTGCGTGATGCAGTGGCGTTAAGGTAGAAAGCCATTTATCGATATCTAGTAAACGTTTATCTAACGGCAGGTTTTGCCAATAGTGTAGTGAGGGTAAATCAAAGCAGCAGTGGCCACCGGGTAAATTAAAACGCTGTCGAATAGCACTTAAAAAGCGGTCCTCTTTTAGCGATTGCCCAAAACGTTCTGCGGCCATCACTTCACGGAAGCAAGAATCGAGTTGCGTTAGAATATTGTCTAATAGTCTTTGATCGACGCCGGGTACATTCGCCCAAGTCTTAACGGTGATTTTTTGTTTTTCGAGCTCTTTGGTGAGCTCAGATTTAACATGGATTTGTTCAAACAGATCCATCAAATTAAACAGTGAGCGAAATAAAATCTGATCATCTAGTGGGGATTCAAACTTAGCAGATTTATGCAACTGAGTCATAAGCGATTCGACTCTAAGATAAATTCGTACTTTTTCGGTTAACGGGTGTTCGAATTTAAGCATAATGCCTTCAGGTAATGGAGATACTTGTACTATTTTTACAGAAAGTGACTGGATAATGCTAGGTACTTTTTGTGTAAAACTGTGATTTGAGATAAAAGTTTTTGCTTTGCTTGCTCAGTGAGCGGAGCATCATTGTTAATGACATCATCGGCTGCTGAGAGACGTTGTTCACGAGATGCTTGAGAGGCCAAGATTGAATGAACTTGCACTTCTGACACACCATCACGTTGGCAAGTGCGAGCAATTTGCGTTTCTGGGGTAACATCCACGACTAGCAAACGGTCGATCATGGTTTGCCAGTTATTTTCCACCAATAGTGGCACTACCAATAAAGCATAGTCTGACGTTACTTCGGTTAGCTGTTGTTTAATACGCCGACGGATCATTGGATGGAGTAAATTATTGAGCCACTCTTTTTCATCGGGATGATTGAAAATACGCTCTCTTAATGCCGCGCGATTAAGTTCTCCATCAAGGGTTAATATCTCTTGACCAAAATGTTCAGCAATCGCTTGTAACCCAGGGCTTTGCGGCTCAACGACTTCTCTTGCCACAATATCAGCATCGACAATATTAATTCCAAATTGATCGTGGAATAGGTTAGCGACAGTGGTTTTACCGCTGCCAATGCCTCCCGTTAAGCCAACTATCATGGTCATGATTTACATTCCTAGTATATTAGTTAGGTACCAAGACGTTAAGTCATTACCCCAGATTAAACAAAACCAACCGGCAATTGCGAGGTAAGGGCCAAATGGAAAAGGTTTCTCTATGCCTTTCTTTTGTAAACGTAATTGGATAATACCAAAAATTAATCCAACGACCGAAGATAACAATATGAGTAAGGGGAGTTGTTGCCAACCTAGCCAAGCACCGAGCGCAGCTAATAATTTGAAATCACCGTAGCCCATACCTTCTTTGCCAGTGAGTAATTTAAATGCCCAGAAAATTGACCATAAACATAGATAACCAGCCATTGCGCCAATTATTGCATCTTGCAGTGAGATGGGACTAATCTCAAATAAAGACAGCGCTAAACCTGCCCACATTAAAGGTAGTGTCAGTGGATCGGGTAATAACATAGTATCAAGATCAATAAAAGTGGCTGACACTAGAGTAAAAGTGAAGAACAGTAACGCCAGGCTATACCAATCGGCAGCAAAATTAACGCCGATCACCACACATAAAATCGCGGTAAGGAGTTCGATGGCTGGATAGCGAAAGCTGATAGGGTTAGCGCATTTGTGGCATTTACCTTTGAGCATTAACCAGCTAATAACTGGGATATTATCGATGGCACGAATTTGCGTGTTACATTTTGGGCAACGTGAACGCGGTACATTGAGGTTAAATGGCTTATTGAGTTCGGCAAGCGCTTGTTTGATCTTTGGATCTTTTTTCAGTTGCGGAAAACACTCTATGCACTCTTGCTTCCACTCTCGTTCCATCATAATGGGTAGGCGATGGATCACCACATTTAAAAAACTGCCAATTAATAAACCAAAGATACCAGCTGCAATTGGAAAGAGAGCAGGGTAATAATCAAAGATCACCATGAGATACGATAATGTCCAATAATCAAATAAATAATATGGGCTCTAGAATACACTAACTAGCTTAAAGATTGGCAGATAAAGTGACACGACTAATCCACCGACGACCACGCCAAGGAAAACAATAATCATGGGCTCAATAATTTTACCTAGGTTATCGACGGTATTATCAACTTCAAATTCATAAATCGCCGCAACCTTGTTAAGCATATCATCGAGGTTACCGGATTCTTCGCCTATCATCACCATTTGCAAAACCATTTCTGGGAAAGCATCGGCATTACGCATCGCAATGTACATCGGCATCCCCGCGGCAGTATCTTTATGCACTTGCTCGATAGCCACTTGATAGTGCAAATTACCTGCGGTTTTCGCGGTGGTCAGTAGGCTTGTTAAAATTGGAATACCAGCGCTAAAGCTGGTGGCTAATGTACGACTAAATTTGGCAATGGCTGCCTTAGAAAATACCCCACCGAGAACGGGCATATTGAGTGCCAAACGACTGGTTTTAAGCTGAAAACTAAAAGAGCGTTTACGTGCTTCTTTTATTGTAAAGATAAAGCCAAATAACGTGAGGATCATGATAAATAAATAGCTCTGAATAAAGTGAGATAAATGGATCACTTGCTGGGTAAACCAAGGCAGTTCCGCCCCAAAACCTTTAAACATGGCTTCAAATTCTGGAATCACCATCGTTAGCATCAAAATTGATACGCTGGTGGCCACCAAAATAACCATCGTAGGGTAGATCATCGCCTTAATAACTTTCGATCTTAATTCTTCACTTTTTTCACGATAGGTCGCGAGGCGATCAAATACATCGGCCAAGTTACCGGTTTGCTCACCTGTGGCCACAAGATCACAATAGAACTCATCAAAGAAAGGACTACTGGCCAACATAGCTTTGGAGATTGGCGTACCGGCTTCTACCTGAGTACAGATCTGTGAGAGCACCGATTTCATTTCGGCTTTTCGTTGGCTATCTGAGATCAATTTAATTGCCTGAACAATCGGAACGCCGGTGCCGAGCATGGTGGCCAATTGTCTGGTGAGTACCGTAATATCTTTACGTTTTACCTTGTGGCTCATTTTGGCAAAGATCGACACACTGCGTCGTTTGAGTTTCTTTATTTGGACGCGTTGTTCCTTAAGTTTGGCGCGCACCTCAACTTCGTTGATCGCCAACATTTGGCCGGATACTTTTTTACCAGAGCTATTTACCCCACGCCATTGAAAGTTTTTTAGTGCGGGCGCTTTAAGAGTCGATGCTTGTGCCATGAGATTCTGTCCTTGTTTGGCATTCCAAATTTGTCGAAAGCTTTATTTATTAAAAGTTTTATTGGTCGAGTTTCTTGGTATAAAGGTTTAGAAGTACAGCACGCGCTGCAATTCGGCAAAACTAGTAACGCCTTGTTTTAAGTTCTCAATGCCCGATTGGCGTAGTGTCGCCATACCTTGTTTTACCGCGATCATTTCAATGTCATTAGCAGAAGATTTCTTGATCACCGCACTCGCTAATTCGGTGGTAAACGGCATTACTTCATAAATCCCCACTCGCCCTGAATAGCCGCCAGTGCATTCCGGACATCCTTGTTTAGAGGCTTTATAAATCACCACATCGTGCGAGATATGAAATTTTTCACGTAGCGCATCAGGAAAATCATCGGGCTTTTTGCAATGGTTGCATAAACGACGCGCCAGACGTTGAGCAATGATTAAACTTAGTGAGGAAGCCAAGTTAAATGCTTCAATTCCCATATTAGATAAACGCACGACGGTTTCAGCGGAAGAGTTAGTGTGTAGCGTCGAGAGAACTAAGTGACCAGTTTGTGCCGCTTTTACCGCAATTTCAGCAGTTTCTAGATCGCGGATCTCACCGACCATCACGATATCGGGATCTTGACGTAAGAAAGCGCGTAAGGCAGCCGCAAAGGTAAAGCCAATCTTAGGTTTGACTTGTACTTGATTGATGCCAGTTAAGTTGATTTCAACTGGATCTTCAGCGGTCGAAATATTTTTATCCGGAGTATTTAAAATCCGTAGGCCGGTATACAAAGAAACGGTTTTACCGCTCCCGGTTGGGCCGGTCATTAAGATCATGCCTTGCGGTTGTTGTAGGGCATCTAGATACAATTGCTTTTGCGCTTCGCTATAACCGAGCTTATCGATATTTAGGTTAGCAGCGCTGCTATCGAGCAAACGCAATACGATCTTTTCCCCCCACAAAGTTGGTAGAGTGGAGACTCGCATATCGATTGCGGTATCAGCATTAAGGCGGATCTTGATTCGTCCATCTTGCGGTAGGCGACGTTCAGCAATATCCAGTTTCGATAAGATCTTGATCCTAGCAGCAAGGCGTCGACCTAAATGCGGCGCAGGGCGGTTGGTTTCTACCAAGATCCCATCACAACGTAGACGAACTCGGTAGAGTTCTTCATAAGGTTCAAAGTGAATATCCGATGCGCCTTTACGTACCGCATCGAGTAAAATTTGGTTGATAAAACGGCTAACTGGCGCTTCATCTTGGCTAAGATCTTCCGTTTCTTGAATTTCATCACTGCCAACTTCAACCAAGTTCGCCAGCTCATCTTGGGTGATATCTTTGCCTTGCGTGGCATCCGAGTTAACCGCTCGACCATACAAACGGCGAATTGCCCCTTCGAGCTCTTTACAATCTGCGAGAATAAATTCGATTTGTTTACCGGTTGCAAAACGAAAATCGTCTTCAACATTGGTATTAGTCGGGTCGGCGACCGCAAGCAATAAACTGTGAGAATCTACCTGTAGTGGCAGCACTTGGTGATTAATGATTAAATCACGCATCCCCAGTTGTTCACATACTTGGGTAAAGCTGTAATGTTCGAGATTGGCTTGAGGTAGGGCAAATAAATGGCAAAGCTCGACTAGAAGTTGATCGCTAGAAATAAAACCGGCGTCCACGCAAGCCACGGGGACGCTTTTATTATCATTAAGAACACTGCTCACCACCATAAGCTCTTGATCGTTAGTCAAAAGCTCCGCTTGGCGTAATATGGAGGCGAGGTTGGTGTTCATGATATTTATGTTTGACTAATTAAATACCTTTGCAGTTTTTAGGTAAAATACCATCAGACTGTTTAATATTTGTAGAGGTACATGTCCATTCACCATCAGTTTTACGATTTAAAGTTAGATTTTGTTTTGCAGTTAAATTACTAGCCTCTGGTACATCTTTAAATGTAAATATAATACTGCCCGTAGCCCCACTTGTTGTTGCATCAGGGGAGAATGCAGCAGCCCCTAATGGTATAGATGATGGAATGCCTAAATCACTCTCTTTTCCAGCAGCAGGAAACTCTCCATAGGAAACTGCATAAGCTTCAACATTTGTTTTTGCTCCGGTAAGTGTAGCTAAAACAGAAGCTACTTCAGACTTAGCAACATATTTTTGGTATTGCGGCATAGCAATCGCCGCCAGCACACCGATAACCGCAACTACGATCATCAATTCAATTAGCGTAAAACCTTTTTGTGGTTTTTTCTTACCTTGTTGTAATTGTTTCATTTTCATCTCCATGAATAATTGAGTGGTATTACCACACCAAGGTTAGAGCGGTTGATAAAAAAGAAAATTATCCTGAGGAGCCTATTCGAGCCAGTTTGAAAACTGAGTCATTGATTACATTAGAAAAACAAATTATTGCGAGGAATATTGAATTATTGGGTGATGTGAGATGATTTTTTGACCATACCCTGACGTAAGGGAAATATGAATTTAGTATGAAATTGGGAAAGGAAGTGGGAGGGAGGTCACGGGATTTTTCGATGCTCGTGACTAGGACGTTTCACTTCTCGTGGCTCGATGAAGATAGTTTTGGGTCCCTAGTTCCTAGTTTCTAGGAAGAGCGGATAGGTATCGCATTGTTTTTATACGCAACAATCATTTCGAATTCACTTTTGCTTTTCCAAGCAACGAGAAGCGGAGCGCCCGAGAAACGAGACACGATACAAATCCAAAAACACCTCAATCGTGAAAGCGATCGAGGTGCTAAATTTTATGATGTCAGGATCGCGTTAGCTAATCACCCTCATCGACAAATCCATCGCCCTTACATGCTTAGTCAGTGCGCCGACTGAAATGTAATCCACACCAGTTTTGGCATATTCATTTAAGGTTTTAAGGGTTATATTACCAGAGTTTTCTAAGGCGGCTTGGCCGGTGGTTAAACCGTTTTCTTTACCGATTTGTTGGTTGATTTCCACTGCGGTAACCATCATTTCTTTAGTGAAGTTATCTAACATGATAATGTCCGCGCCAGCGCGAATGGCACGCTCTAATTCTTCTAAAGATTCGGTTTCCACTTCAACGGGTTTTCCTGGGTTTAACTGTTTAGCGGTTGCGATGGCTTTTTCGATACCGCCACATGCGATGATATGGTTTTCTTTAATTAGGTAGGCATCAAACACGCCGATACGGTGATTAAAGCCACCACCACAAGTTACCGCATATTTTAATGCACTACGAAGACCGGGAATGGTTTTACGAGTATCCAATAGGCGACATTCTGTTCCTGCCAACTCTTTAACGTATTCTGCCGTTAAGCTCGCACAGCCAGACAGGGTTTGAATGAAGTTCATCGCATTACGCTCGCCCGTTAGTAGCGCGCGAGATGGGCCGGTTAGTGTGCAAAGGGTTTGGTTGGGTTCTACCGTATCACCATCTGTCACATGCCAGTCGATTTGCACTTGGCCACCAAGTTGTTCGAATACTTCATCCGCCCACGCTTTGCCACAAAATACCCCGTGTTCACGAGTGATAATGGTTGCTGTATTGGTCGCTTCAGCCGGAATTAAACTAGCGGTAATATCCGCATTAGGATCGAGCGTGCCACCCAAGTCTTCTTTTAAAGCATCACTGACCATACGAGTGATTTCAGTTGGTAATTGTTGCTTTAGATATTCAAGGCGAGATTGAGAATCGTGAGTGGTTTTCATGAGGCAAGATCCGTTGAGGTTGTTAGAGGGGGTATGATACTGCAAGGGGAAACGATTTTCGAGCGCTTCGCTCTAGGACGTTCCACTTCTCGTTTCTCGAATTGTTTAATGAGATCTTACTTATAGGTAGAACCCGCTTTTATCTTTACCTAGCCACGAGACGCGTAGCGCCCGAGTTACGAGCTCCCTCGCTTGACTTAAACCTTGATTACTACAGAATAACGCCATCGAATAAATAAGGTTGCCGACTATGCACATCACTCCCGACTCTTGGCTGTCTGATACCAAACATGTGCCATCACCATTTTGTGACGCTCGCCCTGATCACACACCGATTTCTTTACTGGTGGTGCATAATATTAGCTTGCCGCCGGGGCAGTATGGCGGGCCTTATGTGGAGCAATTCTTTACTGGGAAGTTAGATCCTAATGAGCATCCGTTTTTTAACGTGATCCATAAAATGGGGGTGTCGGCGCATTGCTTTATTCGTCGTGATGGTGAAATCATTCAGTTTGTACCATTTAATGCTAGGGCTTGGCATGCGGGGAAATCGAGCTTTTCTGGAGTAGAGCGTTGTAATGATTATTCGATTGGCATTGAACTAGAAGGAACTGATTTAGATAGCTACAGCCAAGCGCAGTATCAATCTTTAGCAGCAATTACCAAGTTAATTATGCAGCAATATCCTGAGATTACCTTACCGAGAATAACGGGCCACCAATATATTGCTCCGTTAAGAAAGTCCGACCCGGGGCTAGGATTTGATTGGCGTTACTTTCGTCGCCTATTAAGGTATTGATTTCACTATTATTTATTAATAACTCATTACGCTTAGCGATTTTCCTACTTTTGATTATTTTCATATTTCTAATAAAATTATCAGCACGACAAAGTCTCTTTGATTTTGGGGGCTTGAGTGCTGGTGTTGTCATTTTCTAGTAATAAAATTTCGCTACAAACACATTCAACAATATTGATTTTCTTTTACCTCTAATGAGGTATTTTAATGGCGATCAACGTCACGCTTTTAACAAATTATTCCCATCTTACTTAATGAAATGACAATTTGAATGTCGACTATTTAAATGGTCTTACCAATCTTATTAGTGTTTTAGTGTGATTATGTTATGTGGTGGTTAACGCAGCTTGTATATTTGATGTGGGTCAATTTTGTCTGGACACTTGTGTTTGCATTCGGTAAAATTTTTGTTGCACATGGTAATTGGTCTTACCAATTTACAATAACGAGTGAGAAATGAATTAATCATGGCTTATCAAAGGATCCGTCAGCCAAAGCTTTCCGATGTCATTGAACAGGAAATCGAACGGCTGATTTTAGAAGGCACACTTTCTCCCGGGCAACAACTGCCTCCAGAGAGAGAACTAGCAAAACAATTTGATGTGTCTCGCCCCTCGATTCGTGAAGCGATTCAGCGTTTAGAAGCAAAACGTTTATTAACTCGTAAACAAGGTGGCGGTACGTTCGTCACTGATACTTTATGGACTTCTTTTTCCGATCCTTTGCTAGAGTTATTGTCGACGCATTCAGAAACACAACTCGATTTACTTGAATCTCGTCATGCAATGGAAGGTATTTCGGCTTATTTCGCTGCCTTACGTGGTACTGAAGAAGATTTTGAGCGCATATCTCAATGCCAAAAAGAAGTTGAAAAAGCGATTGAAAATAAAGATGTGGTGCAGGAATCAAGCGCAGTAATGGCAGTGTTAATTGCGATTTCTGAAGCGGCTCACAATGTTGTTTTATTGCATATTGTGCGTAGCCTAGCCCCTTTATTGCAGCAAAACGTATTACAGAATTTAGAATTACTTCATCGTCGTGATGAGGTGGTAGAAAAGGTGAGTCATCACCGTGCCAATATTGTGCAAGCGATTTTAGAACGTGAACCAGAAAAAGCACGTAAAGCCTCGCATGCCCATTTGGCTTATATCGAAGAGACCTTGTTGGATTTGACTCGAGAAGAGAGTCGCCGTGAGCGTTCACTGCGCCGAATTCAACAAGCTAACGAATCATAAGATTGGCTAAAAGCTAGTTAATCTGTCAAACCAACAAAAGGATAGATCGCCATGTCTGAAGTCATTAATAATGACGTTGATGCACTGGAAACTCAAGATTGGTTACAAGCCCTTGAATCAGTGGTACGTGAAGAAGGTGTCGAGCGCGCTCAATATCTATTAGAGCAAGTGTTAGATAAAGCCCGTTTAGACGGTGTAGATATGCCAACAGGCATCAACACTAACTATGTAAACACCATTCCGGCAGCACAAGAGCCGGCATATCCTGGTGATACTACGTTAGAGCGTCGCATCCGTGCGATCATCCGTTGGAATGCGGTAATGATCGTATTGCGCGCATCAAAGAAAGACTTAGAGTTAGGTGGTCACATGGCTTCTTACCAGTCTTCTGCTGCGTTCTACGAAGTATGTTTTAACCACTTCTTCCGTGCGCCAAATGAAAAAGATGGCGGCGATTTAGTTTACTATCAAGGTCACATTTCTCCAGGGATCTACGCACGTGCTTTCCTAGAAGGTCGTTTAACTGAAGAGCAACTTGATAACTTCCGTCAAGAAGTGGATGGTAAAGGTATCCCTTCATATCCTCACCCTAAACTAATGCCTGAATTCTGGCAGTTCCCAACGGTATCTATGGGGTTAGGCCCAATCGCCTCTATCTACCAAGCGCGCTTCTTGAAGTACCTTGAAGGTCGTGGTCTGAAAGATACTTCAGAGCAACGTGTTTATGCATTCTTAGGTGATGGTGAGATGGATGAGCCAGAATCACGCGGTGCGATTTCTTTCGCTGCTCGTGAAAAGCTGGACAATCTATGCTTCTTAATCAACTGTAATTTACAACGCCTAGATGGCCCGGTTATGGGTAATGGCAGCATCATTCAAGAACTTGAAGGTCTATTTAAAGGCGCAGGTTGGAATGTAGTTAAAGTGATCTGGGGTAACAATTGGGATTCACTACTGGCTAAAGATACTTCAGGTAAATTGCTGCAACTGATGAACGAAACCATCGATGGTGATTACCAAACATTCAAATCGAAAGATGGTGCTTACGTACGTGAACACTTCTTCGGTAAATACCCTGAAACTGCAGCACTTGTTGCCGATATGACGGATGACGAAATCTTCGCGCTTAAGCGTGGTGGTCACGAGTCTTCTAAGCTATATGCCGCTTACAAAAACGCGCAAGACACTAAAGGCCGTCCAACGGTTATCCTAGCTAAAACGGTTAAAGGTTACGGCATGGGTGATGCGGCTGAAGGTAAAAACATTGCACACCAAGTGAAGAAAATGGACATGACACATGTTCTTCACCTACGTGATCGTTTAGGTCTACAAGAACTTCTATCTGATGAGAAAGTGAAAGAGCTTCCTTACCTAACGCTAGAAGAAGGTTCGAAAGAGTACGAATACCTACACGCTCGCCGTAAAGCTCTACACGGTTACACTCCTCAGCGTCTACCGAACTTTACAGAAGAGTTGAAAATTCCAGAGTTGGGTGAATTTGACGCATTGCTTACTGAGCAAAAACGTGACATTTCAACCACAATGGCGTTTGTTCGTTCATTAAATATCTTGTTGAAAGACAAAGGTATTGGCAAAAACGTTGTACCAATTATTGCTGATGAAGCTCGTACTTTCGGTATGGAAGGTTTGTTCCGTCAAATCGGTATCTACAACCCGAATGGCCAAACTTATACTCCAGAAGACCGTGGCGTCGTGTCTTACTACAAAGAAGCGACTTCAGGTCAAGTTCTACAAGAAGGTATCAATGAGCTAGGTGCTATGTCTTCATGGGTTGCTGCGGCAACATCATACAGCACTAACAATTTGCCAATGATTCCATTCTACATCTACTACTCAATGTTCGGCTTCCAACGTGTGGGCGACATGGCGTGGATGGCAGGCGACCAACAAGCTCGTGGCTTCCTACTAGGTGCTACAGCAGGTCGTACAACGCTTAACGGTGAAGGTCTACAGCACGAAGATGGCCATTCGCACATTATGGCGAACACGGTTCCTAACTGTATTTCTTACGATCCTACTTTCGCTTATGAAGTGGCAGTTATCATGCAAGACGGTATTCGTCGCATGTACGGTGAGCAAGAGAACGTTTACTACTACCTAACCGTAATGAACGAGAACTACCACATGCCAGCAATGCCAGAAGGCGCTGAAGAAGGCATCCGTCGTGGTATCTACAAGCTAGAAACTTACGCTGGTAGCAAGTCGAAAGTTCAGTTAATGAGCTCAGGTACCATCATGAATGAAGTTCGTAAAGCAGCGCAGATCCTAAGCGATGACTACGGCGTAGCGTCTGATGTTTACTCAGTAACGTCTTTCAACGAACTGACTCGTGATGGTCAAGAAGTTGAGCGTTACAACATGCTTCACCCAGAAGCGGAGCAAAAAGTACCTTATATCTCAACAGTACTAGGTTCAGAACCTGCTATTGCTGCGACGGATTACATGAAGAACTACGCAGACCAAGTACGTGCATTCGTACCTGCTGAGTCTTACAAAGTATTGGGTACGGATGGCTTCGGTCGTTCTGATAGCCGTGAAAACCTACGTCGTCACTTCGAAGTGAACGCGCATTATGTTGTGGTTGCTGCTCTAACTGAGCTAGTTAAGCGTGGTGATATTGAAAAATCAGTGGTTGCTGAAGCCATTGCTAAATTCAACATCGATGCAGACAAAATCAACCCACTGCACGCTTAATTCACGAAACGCATAAGAATGAAGGTGCGTAGCATGACAAAATACATGCTGCGCACTTCAATCAAATAAAGGAAAGAATAATGACAATCGAAATTAATGTACCTGACATTGGTGCCGATGAGGTTGAAGTTACTGAGATTCTAGTAAACGTTGGTGACAAGGTTGAAGAAGAGCAGTCTCTTATTACTGTTGAAGGTGATAAAGCTTCAATGGAAGTCCCAGCACCACAAGCTGGTGTAGTCAAAGAAATTAAAATCAATGTAGGTGATTCAGTTTCAACTGGTTCATTTATTATGGTCTTTGAAGCCGAAGGTGCAGCAGCGGCTCCAGCAGCAGAAGCACCAAAAGCAGAAGCGGCTCCAGCGGCAGCACCTGCAACTTCTGAATTAAAAGAAGTACACGTTCCTGATATCGGCGGTGATGAAGTTGAAGTAACTGAGATCATGGTTGCTATCGGTGACAGCATTGAAGAAGAGCAATCTCTACTGACGGTTGAAGGCGACAAAGCTTCAATGGAAGTTCCGGCTCCTTTTGCGGGTGTTCTTAAAGAACTTAAAGTCAACACTGGCGATAAAGTGACAACTGGCTCACTTATTATGGTATTTGAGGTGGCTGGCACTGGTGCTCCAGCGGCACCGGCAGCAGAAGCCGCTCCACAAGAAACAGCAGCACCTGCGGCATCAGCAGCGAAAGAAGTGAACGTTCCTGATATTGGCGGTGATGAAGTTGAAGTGACTGAAGTAATGGTTGCGGTTGGTGATACTGTTGAAGAAGAGCAATCTTTGATCACAGTTGAAGGCGACAAAGCTTCTATGGAAGTTCCAGCACCATTTGCAGGCGTAGTAAAAGAAATCAAAATCAATACTGGTGATAAAGTATCAACGGGTTCATTGATTATGGTCTTTGAAGTCGCTGGCGCAACACCGGCACCACAAACGGCTGCTCCAGCTCAAGCTGCGGCACCTGCATCGGCTTCCACTCCAGCTCCAGCAGCGGCTCAAGCGCCAGCATCAACGGGAGATTTCCAAGAGAACAATGAGTACGCTCATGCTTCTCCTGTCGTTCGTCGTTTAGCGCGTGAGTTTGGTGTAAACCTAGCAAAAGTGAAAGGTACTGGTCGTAAGAGCCGTATCTTGAAAGAAGACGTACAAAACTTCGTAAAAGATGCGTTAAAACGTTTAGAGTCTGGTGCAGCAGCATCGGGCAATGGCGATGGCAGTGCACTTGGTCTTCTACCTTGGCCAAAAGTGGACTTCAGCAAGTTCGGTGAAACTGAAGTACAGAAACTGTCTAAGATTAAGAAAATCTCTGGTGCTAACCTACACCGTAACTGGGTAATGATCCCGCATGTTACACAATGGGATAACGCAGACATCACTGCTCTAGAAGCGTTCCGTAAAGAGCAAAATGCAATTGAAGCTAAGAAAGACACTGGCATGAAGATCACTCCACTTGTGTTCATCATGAAAGCCGTCGCTAAAGCACTAGAAGCATTCCCAGCGTTTAACTCTTCACTTTCTGAAGATGGCGAAAGCATCATTCTTAAGAAATACGTAAACGTTGGTATCGCAGTTGATACGCCAAACGGTCTTGTTGTTCCTGTATTTAAAGACGTGAACAAGAAAGGTATTTACGAGCTATCTGAAGAGCTGGCTGTGATTTCTAAGAAAGCACGTTCAGGTAAGCTGACTGCTTCTGATATGCAAGGTGGTTGTTTCACCATTTCAAGCCTTGGCGGTATTGGTGGTACAGCGTTTACTCCAATTGTTAACGCACCAGAAGTTGGTATCCTTGGGGTATCTAAATCTGAAATGAAGCCAGTATGGAATGGTAAAGAATTTGAACCACGCCTACAGCTTCCACTTTCTCTATCTTACGATCACCGCGTGATCGATGGTGCAGAAGGTGCACGTTTCATTACTTATCTAAATGCTTGTCTATCAGACATCCGCCGTTTGGTACTGTAATGAAATAAAATAGGGTGGCTCAGCGGCCACCTTATTTTTTGAACAAGATTTTACTGTTACGTGAATAAACGGTGTTTATTTTTCACGTAATATGACTCAAGTAAAAAAGAATGTTGTCTAGCTCACAGGCTAACGTGAATCACTTTTCAGACTGTTAACAAGTCGATAAACTGGCTGTAATTCTGAAATAGATAATTCACTCCCGTTTATTCATCGTTGTACAAATGGGAACCGTCAGCTTGTCAGGGATTAAATGACTATAACGAGGTCAAAATGAGCAAAGAAATTAAAGCACAAGTCGTGGTACTTGGTGCAGGTCCTGCTGGTTACTCAGCAGCATTCCGTTGTGCAGATTTAGGTTTAGAAACGGTTCTTGTTGAACGTTACAGCACATTAGGTGGCGTATGTCTAAACGTGGGTTGTATCCCATCAAAAGCATTACTTCACGTTTCTAAAGTAATTGAAGAAGCTAAAGCTATGGCGGAACACGGTGTAGTATTCGGTGAGCCTCAAACTGACATCGATAAAATCCGTGTATGGAAAGATAAAGTAATTACTCAGCTAACTGGTGGCCTTGCTGGTATGGCTAAACAACGTAAAGTAACCGTTGTGAATGGCTTTGGTAAATTCACAGGTCCTAACACGCTAGAAGTGGAAGGCGAAGAAAAAACAACGCTTACTTTTGATAACGCAATCATTGCAGCAGGCTCTCGTCCAATTAAACTGCCGTTTATCCCACATGATGACCCACGTATTTGGGACTCGACTGACGCGCTAGAATTAAAAGAAGTACCTAAGAAGCTTCTTGTCATGGGCGGTGGTATCATCGGTCTAGAAATGGGTACGGTGTACCATTCTCTAGGTTCTCAAATCGATGTAGTTGAAATGTTTGATCAGGTGATTCCAGCAGCGGATAAAGACGTTGTTAAAGTGTTCACTAAGCAAATCAAAGACAAATTCAACCTAATGCTTGAAACTAAAGTAACCGCGGTTGAAGCGAAAGAAGACGGTATCTACGTTTCAATGGAAGGCAAAAAAGCACCAGCAGAAGCTGAGCGTTACGATGCCGTGCTTGTTGCGATTGGCCGTGTTCCAAATGGTAAGTTAATGGACGCAGAAAAAGCTGGTATCGAAGTTGATGAGCGTGGCTTCATCAATGTGGATAAGCAAATGCGTACTAACGTTCCTCATATTCACGCGATCGGTGACATTGTAGGTCAACCAATGCTGGCTCACAAAGGTGTGCATGAAGGTCACGTAGCGGCTGAAGTAATTTCTGGTAAGAAGCATTACTTCGATCCGAAAGTGATTCCATCCATTGCTTACACTGAGCCAGAAGTAGCATGGGTTGGTAAGACTGAAAAAGAAGCAAAAGAAGAAGGTATTAAATACGAAACTGCTACCTTCCCTTGGGCTGCATCAGGCCGCGCCATCGCCTCTGATTGTGCTGAAGGTATGACTAAGCTTATCTTTGATAAAGAAACTCACCGCGTAATCGGTGGTGCAATTGTCGGTACTAACGGTGGTGAATTGCTAGGTGAAATCGGTCTTGCGATCGAGATGGGTTGTGATGCAGAAGATATCGCATTAACGATCCACGCTCACCCAACGCTACACGAATCTGTTGGCCTAGCGGCGGAAGTATTTGAAGGTACGATCACCGACCTTCCAAATGCAAAAGCAGTAAAGCGTAAGAAGTAATATATCCTGGCTCGATATTAAGTCGAGTTGAGATAAAGGAGAGCCGCACAGGTTAGACTGTGCGGCTCTTTTGTTTTTGTTAGCTTTTTATTACTTAGCCTTGAGCCTAGATAAACAAATAACCTAAACCAAATAATAGTCAGGTAGTCTTATTAACCAATACTTCTAGCGCTTATAAATACACAACATATCTAAGAAGCTAGTGATCAGCTTAGTTAAGTACTGTTTGTCTGGCGTGCGGTTGGCTTGAATAAAGAGGGAATAGCATAAGCCATGGAAAAGCTTAGCAATATTACCTGGGTTATGTTTTTCTTCTAATTCGCCATTTTTAATTGCGTTAGAGAAAAGGTCACGGAAATACTGTTGATGTTTTCCATGAGTTGCCACAAATAATGGCCAGACATCATCTCGAGTGGAAGTGCTCCATTCAAACCAAATCTTAATCCATTGAGTATCATTTAATACGGTATCAATTAATTGATGGCAAAGGTTGTCTAGATTTTGTCTTACTGGAAGTGAATGATCGATATTTTGATTTAAAAAATCGGCAAAGTGTTGTTCGACGTCGCTTAATACCGCTTCAACCAGATCTTCGCGAGTGGGGAAGTAATTAAAAACGGTGGCGACAGATACTTGAGCTATTTCGGCAATATCCGCATGTCCACCGCGGCCAATACCACGTCGCGCGAATACTTCTATACCAATTTCTAATAATTGTAATTTTCTTTTTTCTGGGTTTAATCGAGTCCTTGGGTGTTTTGTAATCATATCCATATTAAGTCCTAAAATGAGCCTATTCAAATGTTCCCCCACTTACTTGAGTCCGGTATCAAATGTGCGAGATAGCTCTATAAATAATTATCGTAATGGTTCTTATATTTATTATATGAATGAGTCTACCGTGGTTAAATAATGTGTCAATCTGATTAAAACATCATCAATAAAAAGATTGTCACGGGTAAAAGTTAACGTTAAGGACTGGTAGTGCTAGAATAGATAGCTTGACGTCAAAGTTTTGCTGATTGAGTAAAACTTATTTTGCTGCAAAATCTAAATATTGAGAAAAGTATGAAACACACTGTAGAAGTAATGATCTCTGAACAGGAAGTGCAAGATCGAGTGAAAGCGCTAGGCAAGTCTATTGCTGAGCATTATCAAGGATCCGAAAATTTGGTGATTATTGGCCTACTACGTGGTTCGTATGTATTTATGGCAGATTTGTCTCGTTCAATCGAAGTTAATCACCAAATCGATTTTATGACCGCTTCTAGCTATGGAAACGGTATGACTAGTACTCGTGATGTTCGAATTTTAAAAGATCTTGATGATGATATTAAAGGTAAAGATGTCCTTTTAGTTGAAGATATCATCGACACTGGCAATACGTTAAGTAAAGTGTGTGAAATTTTAGAAATTCGCGAACCAAACTCAATTGAGATATGTACTCTTCTAGATAAGCCATCGCGCCGTGAAGTGCACGTTGATGCAAAATGGATCGGCTTTGAAATCCCAGATGAGTTTGTAGTTGGTGTTGGTATCGATTATGCACAAAATTATCGTCACTTACCTTATATCGGTAAGGTAATACCACAAGAGTAATAGGAAGAATAAGTTGACTATTCTTGCCAGTGATTTTCACTATGAATCAAGATCATTGGTAGACTGAAACAAAAGTCGGTATTCTTGTTGTAACAAAAAAGAGCGGCCAAATCGGTCGCTCTTTTATTGAGTATTTACTCGTTTGATTGAGTTATATATTTAGTTTTTCTGGATTATCTTCATTTAATATTTTAGCCAGAGAAGCTTGGTGAGAGATCTCAAGTGATTCCCGACTGTGGCAGCGAACGCCTAAGTCATTAAGTACACCATCAGCAATACCGTATACCCAACCGTGAATTTGAATGTTTTGACCGCGTTCCCAAGCTTGTTGAAGCACGGTAGAGTTACCTAGGTTGTAAACTTGTTCAGCAACGTTGATTTCACACAGTTTATTGGCCCAGTCTTCTTTCGGGAATTGAGCAAGCCAGTTACGGTGTTTTAGGTATAAATCACGAATATGTAGCAACCAGTTGTTGATAAGGCCAAGTTTTGGATTATCGATAGAGGCTTGCACACCACCACAACCGTAGTGGCCACAAATGATGATATGTTTAACTTTTAGTACATCGACTGCATATTGAACGACTGATAAGCAGTTGAGGTCGGTATGTATAACTTGGTTTGCCACATTGCGGTGAACAAACAATTCACCCGAGTAGAGTCCAGTAAGACGTTCTGCGGGTACTCGACTATCTGAACAACCAATCCATAGGTATTCAGGGTGTTGTGATTCTTCTAATTTAGCAAAAAATTCAGGGCGTTCTGATTTTATCGACTGAGCCCAAGTCGAGTTATTATCAAATAACTGTTTAATGTCTGGCATGTTATCTTCCTCATTGATCTGCCTAACTATACACAAGACTGATAAAAATCAAATCCGATTTGTGATCAAATTATCAATTCAGGGTAAAAATATTATGTATGCATTAGAAATTCAATCGTTACGTAAAGTCTATGCGGGGGGTGTCGAAGCGCTAAAAGGGGTTTCACTCAACGTTGAGCAAGGCGATTTTTACGCACTACTAGGCCCAAATGGCGCAGGTAAATCGACTACCATCGGCGTGATCAGCTCGTTAGTTAATAAGACTTCAGGACAAGTAAAAGTGTTTGGTTACGACATTGACACCGATCTAGTCAAAGCTAAGCAACAACTCGGTTTAGTGCCACAAGAATTTAATTTCAACCCATTTGAAACGGTTGAGCAAATAGTGATGCAACAAGCGGGTTATTATGGCGTGTCACTCTCTTTAGCCAAAGAACGCGCTAAAAAGTACCTCTCGCAGCTTGATCTATGGGAAAAGCGTAATGAGCGTGCGCGTAACTTATCTGGCGGTATGAAGCGTCGCTTGATGATTACTCGCGCATTGATGCATGAGCCTAAATTGCTGATTCTCGATGAACCAACTGCTGGGGTAGATATTGAGTTGCGCCGTTCAATGTGGGAGTTCTTGAAAACAATCAACCAAGAGGGGGTGACGATTATTCTGACGACTCACTATCTAGAAGAAGCGGAAATGCTGTGTCGCAATATCGGCATTATTAACCGAGGTGAAGTGATAGAAAATACCTCGATGAAAGCTTTGTTAAATAAACTGCATGTCGAAACCTTTATTCTTGATCTGCAAGATTGCGAGCAAGTGCCTGTACTTAAAGATGTTAATATTACGCATTTTTCTCCCAATACCCTAGAAGTGGAAATTGATAAGGCTCAGGGCTTAAACCGAGTATTTGATCAACTGACGGCTCAAGGCGTACAGGTATTGTCGATGCGTAATAAAGCTAACCGATTAGAAGAATTATTTGTCACTATCGTACGTAATGGTGAAAAGACAAACGCTGAGAAAAAACAAGCACAAGGAGCAACCCTGTAATGGCAGAGTTATATTGGACGGCATTTAAAAGCTTAGTCACCAAAGAGGTTCGTCGTTTTATGCGTATCTGGGTACAAACTATTGTACCACCAGCGATTACGATGACCTTGTACTTTATTATTTTTGGTAACTTGATTGGCTCACGTATTGGTGAAATGAACGGCTTTAGTTATATGGAATATATTGTGCCAGGTCTGATCATGATGTCGGTAATTACCAACTCTTATTCTAATGTGGCTTCATCCTTCTTTAGTGCAAAATTTCAAAAGAACATTGAAGAGTTGCTGGTGGCACCTGTACCTCATCATATTATTATTTGTGGTTATGTAATGGGCGGGGTCACTCGTGGCTTAATGGTTGGTGTTATGGTGACCGCAGTATCGATGTTCTTTGTCGATTTACACATTCATCATTGGTTTATCATTATCTCGACGGTCTTTTTTACTTCAGTAGTGTTTGCATTAGGTGGACTGATTAATGCGGTATTTGCTGATAGTTTTGATGATATCTCGATTATTCCGACCTTTGTGTTAACACCACTGACGTATCTTGGTGGGGTGTTTTATTCGATTAGCTTACTACCTGAATTTTGGCAAGGCGTGTCGAAAATCAACCCAATCGTCTATATGGTCAATGCCTTCCGTTATGGTTTCCTAGGGGTTTCCGATGTTGGTATCTACACCTCATTTGGTGTATTAATGGTGTTTATCGTAGTCCTATATAGTGTTGCGTATTATCTAGTATCTCGCGGCATTGGGTTACGCAGTTAACTTGGCTAATGCCTCAAAAAGAAAAGCCAGATTCGAAGTTAAATCCGAATCTGGCTTTTTCATTTTACCGAGCCACGATCAGCAACGCACCGAGACTCGAAAAATGTACACTTACTCTTCTTCGTTGTCGCTTTCTTGGTTACTCTTTAGCTCAACAACTAGGTTATCAATTAAACGTGCTTTACCTAGAAATGCCGACATCAAAATAACAATTTGAGTGGTTTCTTCGCTTGGTAATTGCAAGCTTTCTGCATCACGAATAAAAATTTCATCCGGTTCTAAATCTGCAGCACGTAGTTGATCGTTCGCATCTTCTAGTAGTGAGGTATAATCATCACGCCCACCACGTATTTGACTACCAATCCAGCGCATGGTTCTTGCTAGTACTGGCGCTCTTTGACGCTCACTCAAACTTAATAGTCCGTTACGTGAACTCATCGCTAAGCCATCTAGTTCACGAACGGTTGGTACGCCAATAACCTCAATATCTAAAGCAAGATCTGTCACCATTTTTTTGATAACGGCTAGTTGTTGGAAATCTTTCTCGCCAAAGCAAACGACATCTGGCTGAACGATATTAAAAAGCTTCGTTACGATCGTACTTACGCCGCGGAAGTGTCCAGGGCGAGATGCGCCTTCTAACATGTGTGATAAACCAGGAACCTCAATAAAGGTTTGTTTATCTAAGCCTTCAGGGTAGATGATTTCTGGCGTTGGTGTGAACACAAAATCGACCCCTTCAGCATTGAGTTTACTTAGGTCATCATCAAGTGTTCTTGGGTAGTTATTTAAGTCATCAGAACGCTCAAACTGCATTGGATTGACAAAAATACTGACCACAACAAGATCGGCATTTTCATGGGCTTTTCGAACCAGTGTTAGATGGCCTTCGTGTAAGTTGCCCATTGTTGGGACAAAAGCGATACGACGACCATCGCGGCGTGCGCTTTTAAGCGGCTCTCTTAGAGAGTGAATATCGGCAAAAGTTTGCATACTTGTTCCTTACTTATATCAGCACAAAATTATTCAAAGCTATGTTCTGGGCCAGGAAATATCCCAGTTTCAACATCTTGAATATATTGCTGAACAGCGGCTTGCATGCTGCCGGTTTCGGTTAAAAAGTTTTTTGAAAATTTAGGCATGTAATTGGCTGAAATACCAAACATGTCATGCATCACTAGAATCTGGCCATCGGTGTCTTTACCTGCACCAATGCCGATCACTGGGATGTGTAGTTGTTGGGTAATTTGCTTGGCCAATTGACTAGGCACGCACTCTAATACCAGAATTTGCGCGCCGGCATTTTGTAGTGCGATCGCATCATCAATAATTTGTTGAGCTTTTTCTTGCTCACGACCTTGGATACGGAAACCGCCAAAAATATTGACTGATTGTGGGGTTAACCCAAGGTGCGCACAGACTGGAACTGAACGCTCTGTTAGTTGTTTTACCGTTTCAACTAGCCAGCTTCCACCTTCTAGTTTCACCATATTCGCACCTGCACGCATAAGAACCGCAGCATTTTCACAAGCTTGCTCTGGAGTGGCGTAGCTCATAAATGGCATGTCAGCTAATAATAAGCAATTAGGACTACCAGCGCGTACGCAGCGAGTGTGGTAAGCAATATCTTCAATGGTGACTGGTAAAGTGCTTTCTTCACCTTGCAGTACCATACCAAGTGAATCACCAACTAATAATAATGGCATTTCTTGTTGTTCAAACAACTGAGCAAAGCTAGCGTCATAAGCGGTTGATGTCGCAAACTTACGACCATCCTGTTTCCACTTGATTAAAGTGTTAATGGATACTTTTTTCATTATTTGGTCCTTATAACAACAAGCTCGATTGAGTATTAAGCTTGCCAAATAGAGAGCCCATTACGGTCGATGCTGTCGAGCAGTGACTTGAGCTCTGTCCCATCCGGGAGAGATAAATTCGGGGCAATTTCAAACAGCGGGTAGATAACAAACTCACGTATTTTCATGCCGTAATGAGGCACGGTTAAACGTTCGTTATTAATCACTTGATCGCCATAAAGCAGAATATCGAGATCTAAACTTCTTGGTCCCCAACGTTCTTCTTTGCGAACACGCCCTTGTTGTTGTTCGATAGCTTGGGTGTTATCGAGCAATTCAAGAGGTGATAATTCTGTTTGTATTTCAGCGACGGCATTGATGTAGTCAGGCTGATCTTGTGGGCCCATCGGAGTACTGGAATACAAGGACGAGCAAGCAATAAGCTCTATATGGGGATGATCACGCAACGCTTCAATAGCTCGTTTCGCTTGTTCTACTGGTTCGGCTAAATTACTACCGATGGCAATGTAGGCGGTGATCATTTTTGAGCCTTTGATTTAGTGCTTTTTTTCTTAGCGTGTGGACGTTTACGACGGCGACCAGTTGGTTTTGGTGCGCCTAAGGCTTGTACCATATTTTGACGATGAACCAGTGGCGCATCTTGGAACTCTTGCCACCATAAGGCTAATTCTTCGGTTTGGCCTTGTTCGACTTTGCCACGCATTTCGAGCATATCAAAGCCTGCACGGAACTTATTAAGCTCTAATATCTGGAAGGCGCGTTTACCGGTACGACGGGTGAGACGCAATTGTAGTTGCCAGATATCACGAATGGTCGCGCTATGACGACGTGGGATCGCTAAGTGACGAACTTGCTCATCGAGAATATGATTGCTGGCCATCATGATTGCATCGTAATGGCTCATTTTGCGAACTTCAGCTAATTCTTTGGCGTGTTTTTGTAGCGGATACCATAAGAATGCAGCAAACATAAAAGCAGGGTTAATACGCTTGCCCTCATTGATGCGCTTATCCGTTGACTTTAGCGCGATTTCGACCATTTGTTCGACATCAGAATCTTGCTCTGGCGTGAAGTATTGCGCCACTGTCGGGAATAGGCTCGAAAATAAATCAAATTCACGCAGTAGTTGGTAAGTTGCCCAACCTTGGCCAGATTGCAGGAGTTTCAGTGACTCTTCAAATAAACGCGCAGCTGGCACACCTGTCATTAAATGAGAAAGTTCTTTGATAGGAGCTGCTGTGTTTGGGTCTATTGTCATATCCAGTTTAGCGGCAAAGCGAATGGCACGGATCATGCGAACCGGATCTTCACGGTAACGGGTTTCTGGATCGCCAATCATGCGGACCACGCCAGCTTTTAGATCTTTCACGCCATTGGCGTAATCATGAATACTATAATCGGCAATGTTGTAATACATAGCGTTGATAGTGAAATCACGACGCTCGGCATCTTCTTCTACCGTGCCATAGACATTGTCACGTAACAGCATGCCTTCTTTTGATTGGGCTGATTGATTCTTTTCAGGTTCTTGATGGTGACCACGGAAAGTGGCGACTTCAATAATTTCGCGGCCAAACATGATGTGTGCCAAACGGAAGCGACGACCGATTAAGCGACAATTACGAAACAATTGCTTGATCTGCTCAGGGGTCGCATTAGTGGCAATATCAAAATCTTTTGGCTCTTTATCTAGCAGTAGGTCGCGTACACCGCCACCAACAAGAAAAGCATCGTAGCCATGATTGTGTAATCGATAGAGCACTTTCAGTGCGTTGTCACTAATGTGAGCGCGCGAAATCGTATGCTCTTGGCGAGTGATAATGTTCAGGTTAACGTCTCCATTTGAGCGGTTCTGCGCTGAGCTTGATTGGTCAGATTTTGTGTTGGTAAATAGTTTACGACACAAATTAGCAGCTTGAGTGAAAATAACCCACCTCAGTCATGTTGGTAATGCTGCGTTCTACAGCGAGAACTAATATTCAAAGCAAAGATAAAAATTTCGCCAATGATAGCCTAGCTGGCCTCATTTTAGAATGGCGAATCGACCTTTAATGAATTTGGCAGTTGAGCAAGCGTCCAATTTTGGCATCCCCATTGCAGTATTTTCTCTATGCTAGCGGACTCAAAATCACTTGGGATACTAAAACCAAGAAAGTGCATCACTTTAATTAAGGTGTGCTTAGGACTTTTGATATCCACTGCTGGCGCATGGTTTTGTTTGGATAATTTATTCCCTTGCGCATCCACCGCTAAAGGTAGATGGATATAGCTAACTTCTGTCTGTTGTAAAGTGCGATACAGGTTAATTTGCCGACCTGTTGGTTCAATTAAATCCGCACCTCTGACGACTTGTGTGACCCCTTGATCAATATCATCGAGCACCACTGCTAGATTATAGGCAAATAATCCATCTCGACGTTTGATAATAAAATCTTCTTGCGCTAATTGCTTAGGGATTTGAATGGTGCCATGTTTGTCATCGTAAAATTGCTGGATGGCCTCATCGACTTTAAGGCGAATAGAGCAGTTTTCTTGGCTTTGAATAGCTTGGTCTCGACAATTCCCTAGGTAAAAACCACCGGATTGCTTAATTTGCTTACGAGTGCATTGGCAGTAATAGGCATGGCCTGATTGTAGCCAAGTTTCGATTTGTTCTTGATAGCGTTGGTGGCGTTGGCTCTGATAAACCACGGATTGATCCCAGTGTAAACCATAACTTTCTAGAGTGGATAAAATTAAGCTTGCTGCGCCTGGCATTTCTCTTGGAGGATCGAGGTCTTCAATTCGAACTAGCCATTGGCCATTTTGAGATTTCGCTTGAAAATAGCTGCCAAGTGCGGCAACTAGTGAGCCAAAATGTAAGGGCCCTGAAGGGGATGGGGCAAAGCGACCGATATAGGTAGACATGTATATACCTAAGTAATATTAATAACGAGGACAAACAAAAATCGCCCCTAAACCCCAGATCAGAGACCGTGGTGTAAGGGCGACTTTGATGGTGTTATTAACCTTGCATTTGCTTTTCTTTAAGCTCAGCTAGGGTTTTACAGTCGATACAAAGATCAGCAGTTGGTCTTGCTTCTAAACGACGAATGCCGATTTCAATGCCGCAAGATTCACAGAAACCAAAGTCATCGTCTTCGATTTTGATCAGTGTTTTTTCAATTTTCTTGATAAGACGACGCTCGCGGTCACGGTTACGTAACTCTAAGCTGAACTCTTCTTCTTGTGATGCACGGTCTACCGGATCAGGGAAGTTGGCTGCTTCGTCTTTCATATGGCTCATAGTGCGGTTAACTTCTTCATGAAGCTGGTCACGCCATGCTTTTAAAATTTTTGTAAAGTGAGCCATTTGATCTGGTGACATGTACTCTTCACCGACTTTCTCTTGATATGGCCCAACACCCGCAATGGCTAGAATGCCTAGCGTTTTTTTCTTGTTTAGTTCTGGCATACAGCGCTCCTACTTGCTCTTTTTAACCAATCGCTGGTTAACAAGGGCGGTACATATAGCAGAAAGAATCTTGCTTGGCAAACAAATAGATTGTTGAATGTGAATTTGAATAACAAGATTGTGTTTTTTATAAAGTCTAGTCAATAAATTCAATGGGTGACGCCAATTCTATTCGCTCAGGTGAAAGATGTGCTTTATAGCAAATTACCTCAACACCAACTTCTTTTGCTTGCTTTAAAAGTTGTGAATAATTTGAGTCTATATGGTAGGCGCTGGAGACTTTTTCAATTCCCGAATGCAAAACAGCGAAAAATAGCATCGCTCTGTGTCCTGATTGCACCATTTCCATTAATTCTCGTAAATGTTTCTGTCCACGGGTGGTCACCGCATCGGGAAAGAAGCCACGCCCTACACCAAATTCATCTTGCAATAATGTCACGCTTTTGACTTCGATATAGCAATCTTTGTTGGCATGTTGAGCTTGAAGGTCGGTATTGGAATGAGGTTCCAGCAAAATATCAATACGACTGTTTTCACGACCGTATTTCACTTCAGTACGAAGGGTTTGATAGCCTACTAGTTCAGGAATTTTTTGCTGTTCTATCGCTTCAACCACTAAGGCATTGGCTTTGGCAGTATTAATGCAAATAATGTCGCCTTGTGGGGTGACCGATAATTCCCAACTATTGGGATATTTGCGCTTGGGATTGTCAGAAGTTGAGTACCACACTTGATTGCCAGGCTCGGCACAACCGGTCATGGCTCCAGTATTAGCACAATGCATGGTTTTGGTTTCACCATTTGGCAAAGTGACATCGGCAAGAAAGCGCTTATAACGTTTGATTAAAGTGGCAGATTGCAAAGGAGGAGAAAAAATCATGATGGTTTTCGATGGCCTTTATTTTGATGGTATTAAGCTTATTGGGTAGAATCAGCGTCAATTCATCATGACATAAGGATTTCCCCTTGTCACAACTTCCCATCGTTTCAGTTATCGCCGATTTGCTGTCGACGTTGCGTAGCTATTCGCAAGTGATTCTGAAAGCTGCCCCCGGAGCCGGTAAATCGACTTATCTTCCTAAAGTACTGCTGCAGTCTGGGGCGGATGATATTGGGCTACAAGGCAAGATCATCATGATGGAACCGCGTCGTTTAGCGGCTAGAAATATTGCTCATTACTTGGCAAAGCAACTAGGTGAAAGCGTCGGTCAAACAGTAGGTTTTCGTGTTAAAGGTGAATCGAAAGTCAGTGCCAATACACGTTTAGAAATCGTCACGGAAGGGGTGATGACTCGGATGATCCAGAACGATCCTGAACTTAGCGGGGTTGGCTTGGTGATTTTTGATGAGTTTCACGAGCGTAGTATTCATGCCGATACTGCACTGGCTTTTTGTTTGGAAGCTCAGCAAGCCTTACGTGATGATTTAAAGATTTTACTGATGTCGGCAACCTTAGATCAACAAGCGCTAAAAACCCTAATGCCTCAAGCGGGTTATATCGAATCTGAGGGGCGAGGTTTTCCGATTGAATATCACTATGCTCCTTTAGCCGCCAATCAATACTTAGTGCCGCGACTCACTCAACTTGTTCCATTATGGCTCGCAAAAGAGCCGGGCTCGATGTTGGTGTTTTTACCCGGTGCGCGAGAAATTCGTCAATTGGCCTCCAACCTTGAAGATCTAGGTTTATCTGAGCAGGGTATTGATATGTGTCCTTTGTACGGCCAACTGGATGCTAAAGCGCAGCAATCGGCTATCGCAGCCAGTGAATCAGGACGACGAAAAGTAGTGTTGGCAACCAATATTGCCGAGACCAGCTTAACCATTGAAGGCATTCGCATGGTAATGGACTCAGGCTTCGAGCGAGTGGCAAAGTTTGATCCGAAAACCGGTATCACTAGGCTTGAACAAGCCATGATCGCACAATCTTCGGCCGAGCAAAGGGCTGGACGAGCCGGGCGACTCGAAGCAGGCGTTTGTATTCGTTTATACAGCCAAGAAAACCTTAAGCAGCAACCGGTTGTGCCACAAGCGGAAATTCTGCATAGCGATTTAACTAGCCTACAAATGGAGTTGCTGTTTTGGGGAGCCAATGCTGCCGATGAGCTGTCTTGGCTTGATCTTCCTCCACAATCAAATCTACAACAAGCTAAAGGGTTGTTGAAATCACTAGGGTTATTGGAAAAACAAGAGGTATTGAGCTCTCAGGGACAATTGACCGCTTATGGTCAACACAGTCAAAAGTTAGGAGTAGAGCCTCGTTTCGCGGCGATGTTGCTCAGAGCGAAAGACTTGGGCGATGACTATTACCATACTGCATTAGCGACACTAGCAATGTTAGAGGAGCCGGAAAAGAACAGCCAAGATATCACTCAAGATTGGCATCGTTGGAACCAAGGTGCACATAAGAAGGCTGCTGTTTTAACGCGCCGTAGTCAGCAAGTCGGTAGAGCTTGTGACGTGCCATTTGATATTAAACAGGTGGATAGTCAGTTAATTGGCAGTTGTGTTGCATTGGCTTTTCCTGATCGCATCGCTCAGAGTCGAGGGAATAGGCAAGGTCAGTTTTTATTAGCTAATGGTCATGGTGCGACTATGGATGAGCGACATGGGTTGGCGAATTACTTTTTATCGAATAAGCCTCATCTTGAGAGTGATTTAATCGTGGCGATTGATTTAATGCGTTCTTCTCATTCGATGACCAGTCAAATCTTTCGTGCGGTGAGAGTCGCAAAGCAAGATATCGAACGGATCTTTACGGGGCAAATTGAAATTGTCGATCATGTTCAATGGCTAGAAACAAGAGGCTGTGTCAGCGCGGAAAAGCAACGCCGATTAGGAGCCTTAGTCTTAGAGAAACAAGTCATTCGCGATATCGATCCATTACTTAAGCAAGCGGCCATTCTTGATTATATTCGTCGCAAAGGTTTATCGGTATTGCCTTGGGATAAATCCAGTACTAACTTATTGAATCGAATTAGAAATGGTATTGAATGGCTGCCAGAGCAAGATTGGCCCGCGATGAGTGATGACATTCTTTTAGCAAAACTCGAACAATGGCTTGAGCCTTACATGGTAGGAATAGATAGCGTTGCCAAAATAAAGCAATTACCGTTATCGCAAGCGTTATTGTCGTACCTAGGTTGGCCGCTTAATCAAGAAATTGATAACTGGTTACCCACGCATTACCGTTTGCCTACTGGTACTAACAAAGCCATTCGTTATCAAGCGGGCGCGGAGCCAGTACTCTCGGTTCGCATGCAAGAGGTGTTTGGTGAGTCGGATTCACCATTAATTGCTCAAGGACGTAAAAAGCTCGTGCTAGAATTGCTTTCTCCGGCGCAGCGCCCTTTGCAGATCACTCAAGACTTAGCGGGATTTTGGCAAGGGGCATACAAAGAAGTACAAAAAGAAATGAAAGGGCGTTATCCCAAACATGTTTGGCCGGATGATCCTGCTAATCATGTCGCCACGACGAAAACAAAACGACATTTTTCGTAAATTGAGATGGCTCGGCCGTCATATCATGAATGTTGCACGTACTATACCTTGAAGTTAATTGGGGATATATGCGTCGCAAATAAAAAGGCAATACATTGAACACACCAAAGAAAACCACCACAACGCGCCGTAAACCTGCGGCAAAATCAACGGCTAAATCGACTCGTAAAGCAGGGCCTGCCCGAGGACGAAAAACGCCGCCGAAGAAAAAAACATGGTTGCAAAAGCTATGGAGCATCGGTTGGAAATTAGGCTTAGTGTTTATCGCCGTTATGGTGGCAGCAGGGTTTTATTTAAATGGTGTGGTGACGCAACGTTTTGCTGGGCAATTATTTGAACTGCCCACCGTGGTGTACGCTAGAGTGATGACGCTTGAGCCGGGGAGTAACCAGACGATCACCAAGGTACGTCAGGAGCTTGATGTACTGAATTATCGTAAAGTCGCGAATCCAATGCGTGAAGGGGAATATTCGGCCTCATCGACCAAAATTGAGTTATTCCGTCGTCCGTTTACTTTTGAAAATGGCCCGGAGCCTGCACGCCATGTGATGATTTATTTTGATAATAACGGCTTGAAGCGCATCCAATCATTAGAATCAAAAGCAGATTTAGGATTTTTACGCATTGAGCCGAAAATGCTCGGTATGCTAGAAGCGAAAAAGCAAGAAACCCGCTTATTCTTAAAACGTGAGCAATTTCCTGAAGCTATGGTAGCGGCGTTACTTTCAACCGAAGACCGTGATTTCTACCAGCATGGTGGGGTCGCGCCATTAGCGATTGCTCGTGCTTTTGTGGCCAACTTAAAAGCTGGTCGTGCGGTGCAAGGTGGTAGTACTTTAACTCAGCAATTGGCGAAAAACTTATTCTTAAGTAGCGAGAAGACCTTATGGCGTAAGTTTAAAGAAGCTTATATTGCGGTGATTTTAGATTATCGTTTTAGTAAAGATAAAATTTTAGAAGCGTACTTAAATGAAGTGTATTTAGGTCAAAATGGCGGAGAAGCGATCCATGGTTTTGCCTTGGCTTCGCGTTATTATTTTGGCCAGCCGCTACAAGAGTTACGTATCGATCAATTGGCTATGCTAGTTGGTATGGTGAAAGGGCCATCTTATTACAACCCAATTCGCCATCCTGAGCGTATTCAAGAACGTCGAAATTTAGTACTTGAGTTGATGATGACGCAAAATATTTTAACTGCGTCACAGTACAGCCAAGCGGTCAGTCGCGATCTTGATTTACAAAACAATCCACACTTAGGTAAACGTCAACCTGCTTATTTTGAGCAATTACAACGCGAGCTAAAAGATAAGGTTGGAGATAAATTTAAAACAGACATTGGGTTGCGTTTGTTTACGACGCTAGATCCGGTTTCACAAACCTACCTTGAGCAAGCAGTGACTAAGACGCTGCCACAATTGGAGCAACGATCGGGTAAAGGTTTACAAACTGCGGTGGTGGCCGTTGATCGCCAAACTGGTGAAATTCGCGCCATGATAGGCGGTCGTAATAGTGGCTTTGATGGCTTTAATCGTGCTTTAAGTGCTAGCCGTCAGATAGGTTCACTTGCTAAACCCTCAGTGTATTTAACCGCGTTAGAGCAACCAGAAAAATACAACCTAGGCACTACGATTGATGACAAACCAATCACCTTAACCAATAAGCAAGGCAAAACTTGGTCGCCGAAAAACTATGATCGTAAATTCCGTGGTGAAGTGCCTTTGTATCAAGCGATGGCACGTTCTCTTAACGTTCCTACCGTAAATTTAGGTATGCAATTAGGTATTCCAGAGGTGATAGAGACGCTGACTAAACTTGGTATTGATAAGCAAGAAATTCGTCCCGTTCCTTCGATGTTTTTAGGTTCATTTACCTTGACGCCATATCAAGTGTCACAAATGTTCCAGACAATCACCAATTCAGGTAAGCGAGCGCCATTAACGGCATTAAGAACGGTAATGGATGTTGATGGCAATGTGTTATACGAAAGCATACCGAGAGCATCGCAGCAGGTGCCTCAACAAGCGGCATGGTTGACGACTTATATTATGAAAAAGGTTGTTAGCGAAGGTACCAGCCGTTCTTTGCAAGGGCAGTATGGTTGGGCAACTCTCGCTGCGAAAACGGGTACCAGTAATGATAGCCGTGACAGTTGGTTTGTCGGAGTCGATGGCCGTGAAGTAGTCACGATTTGGACCGGCCGCGATGATAATAAACCGACCAAATTAACCGGCGCCAGTGGCTCATTAAAAACTTATGCCAATTATTTAGCTCAGCGCGCACCAGAGCGTTTAACCTTGCCGTGGCCTAGTAAAATAGTCACCACTCATTTTGAGCAAACTCAGGCTGGTGGCTATCAAGCAGAGTGCGGTGGTGATATTGAATTACCTCAATGGGATGTGAACGGTGATCTCAAAGATCAATGTAAAAACAACCCAAGCCGTTGGTTGAAGTCGTTATTTGATTTTTAATAGCGGAATTTATATTAGGTTGTGATTTAATAGACGCCTGTTGAAACTTGCTTTTGTGAATAAGGATGTTTTGTTGAAAATTGCGCGTTTGTTATTTGGAATTCTCACGCTTCCACTCGTGTGTTGGTCGGTTAATGCCCAGCAAGTGATGCCTGATGGCTCGACTCGACCGACTATTGCGGTGGTACTAGCTGGCGGTGGAGCCAAAGGCGCAGCACATATTGGTGTGCTACAAGCGTTAGAAGAAATGCATATTCCGGTCGATATTGTGACTGGTACTAGTATGGGGTCTTATGTTGGTGGCCTTTATGCGCTAGGGATGAGCGCCGAAGAAATCGAAGAAACCGTACAAGATATTGATTGGAATTCTGGTTATCATGATCGAGTTGGGCGTAGTGAACGCCGAGTTCGTGATAAAGAATACGATGACCGATATCAATTACATACGGATCTAGGTTTACGTTGGCTTGAAGTTAAAATGCCTAAAGGCGTGGTTCAAGGCCAAAATATGCTACAAATTTTACGTCAAAGTACTGGTAACCTCCCACCTTTTGATTCCTTTGATGAGTTACCCGTTCATTATCGTGCTGTTGCCACCGATATTGTTAATTTAAAACCTGTTGTGATGGGCGATGGTGAAATTGTTGATGCCATGATGGCGAGTATGTCAGTACCCGGTGCACTTCCTCCATATCAATATAAAGGAATGTTGTTAGTAGATGGAGGGGTGACCGATAATATGCCGGTAGAACTGGCTCGCTCAATGGGGGCGGATGTCGTTATTGCTGTCGATATCAGTACTGATTACCAAACCGAAGACCAACTAAAAACGTTTTTAAATGTTGGTAATCAACTGTCTAATTATTTGGTTCGACGTAGTACTCAAGCTCAAAGTGATCTATTAACACCAAATGATGTATTGCTACAACCTGCTGTCGGGAAAATGAGTACCACAGACTTTTCACACATGCCTGAAGCCTACGATAGAGGTTATCAATCTGCAACCGAACAAAAAGCACAATTACAGAGATACTCTATTTCAGTTGATAATTATGAATCTTATCAGCTAGCTAAGCTTACAAAAAGAAAGGATTTTAAACGTGGGCCTGAGTTAAAAATCCAGCAAGTACATGTCGAAAATAATAGTCATTATCACGAAAATGTATTGTTAAACCGTTTAGGGATTAAGCCTGGAGAACAATACACAAGTGAAGAAATAGAGCTGAAAATTCGTGATTTATATGCCCTCGATCGTTTTGAACGTGTTTCTTATAGTTACAAAGATAATAAAGATGGAACGATAGACCTTAATATTCACGTTAATGAAAAAGAATGGGGGCCAAATTACGTTGATTTTCGTTTCTTTATGGAAGATAACTTTAAAAGTTCTAGTAAGTATTCGATTGGTTTAACCAGTAACTTTACCGAGATAGGAAGTCTTGGCGCGGAATTACGAAGTAATGTTGAAATCGGAACCGATAAGCTTTTTGGACTTGAGCTGTATGTTCCTTTTACTTATAACCAAAATTACTTTATTTCAGCAGCATCTACTTATAGTGACGAAAAATCTAACTTCTTTATCCCAGATGCGAATAACCCTAACCAAGATTCAGAAGGCAGCACTCAGTTAACGGATACTGAAAATTCATTACCGATTGATTATAAGAAGTGGGTTGGTGATCTTTCTATTGGTTATCAACCAACGTTATGGCAAGAAATTCGTTTAGGACTTCGTTATACCAATGGCAATACTAGTCTCACAGGTTTACCGTCATTTGGTGATAGTGACTACACTCGCCAGGGAGCTTATGTTCGATATCGTTTAGATACGCTTGATGACTTTAGTTTTCCGAGTAAAGGTTATTATGCCGATATAGAGTACTTATATTCTAGCGATAAATATGATGGCCAATCGAGTGAGATCGCATCTGAAATTAGCACCAACTTTATGATTGCTAAAAGTTATCAAAAACATTCATTAGTTGGCCGATTTGAATACAGTGTGGTGGATACAGAAAGTGAAGGTGTACCAATAGATCCTCTGGAGCTTGGTGGCTTTTTGCATTTATCGGGTATTCCAAGAGACAGTTTATTAGGGCGAAATAAAGTTTATACCAGTTTAGTGTATCGTTATAAGTGGTTTGAGAATGATTTTGGTTTATTCCGATCTCCCGTATATCTGGGAGCGTCATTAGAGTATGGTGGGGTATGGACTAATTCTGATTCTAACTGGAACAGTGACTCTATGTATGTCGCAGGTTCGGCTTTTACAGGGGTTGATTCACCGATTGGTCCAATCATTTTAGCTTATGGTCAAACTGAGCAAGGTTTTAACTCAGCTTACTTGATAATAGGCTCTACTTTCTAACCTATAGTAAAAGGTGGGGGGGATTAAGTTTTTAGCAACTTTAGTTCCAGTTTGCTAGCTTGGTCAAACTCGCAAGATTTTAATTTTTCGTTAAATTTGTTATTCTCCAATCAACACTTTGGCTCCGACCGTATTCGATTATTAAGAATCAGCCATAATACTAATTCATAATAAAACATGGGCAGGAAGCCAAATTTCCAAGGATGTTTACCCTTATCACAAATAGAAGGGTCGACCGCAATGAGAGGAATGAGTCGTGCTTGAAGCCTACCGTAAACACGTCGAAGAGCGTGCCGCTGAAGGAATTGTCCCAAAACCTTTAGACGCAGAGCAGGTCGCTGCTTTGGTAGAACTACTGAAAAATCCACCTCAAGATGAAGAAGAGTTTATTCTTGATCTGTTTGTTAACCGAATCCCACCTGGCGTTGATGAAGCCGCTTATGTTAAAGCTGGTTTTTTAACTGCCGTTGCGAAAGGCGAAGCTAAATCTCCATTAATTTCTCGTGAAAAAGCCGCTGAATTACTAGGTACTATGCAAGGTGGTTATAACATCGAGCCATTAGTGAGCTTTTTAGATGATGAGCTACTTGCACCGATCGCGGTAACCGCACTTAAGCAAACATTACTGATGTTTGATGCTTTCCATGATGTGGAAGAAAAAGCCAAAACAGGTAACGCATTTGCGAAAGAAGTGATGCAATCATGGGCTGATGCGGAATGGTTCCTAAACAAACCTAAACTTGAAGATAAAGTAACCTTAACTGTCTTTAAAGTAACAGGTGAAACCAACACTGATGATCTCTCTCCTGCACCGGATGCATGGTCTCGTCCAGATATCCCACTTCATGCTTTAGCAATGCTAAAAAATGAACGTGAAGGTATTAATCCTGACGATGCGGGTAATGTTGGTCCAATTAAACAAATTCAAGAACTAGAAGAAAAAGGTCATCCACTCGTTTATGTGGGTGACGTTGTTGGTACGGGTTCTTCTCGTAAATCGGCGACTAACTCAGTGCTTTGGTTTATGGGGCATGATATCCCATACGTGCCAAACAAACGTGCGGGTGGTTTCTGTCTAGGTGGTAAAATTGCCCCAATCTTCTTCAATACTATGGAAGATGCCGGTGCGCTACCTATCGAGCTTGATGTTTCTAAAATGAACATGGGTGACGTGATTGATATTTACCCTCATGAAGGAAAAGTATGCAAGCACGGTACTGATGAAGTGATTTCTACTTTTAAGTTAAAAACAGACGTACTTTACGATGAAGTTCGTGCGGGTGGTCGTATTCCACTGATCATTGGTCGTGGTTTAACCGATCGTGCTCGTACTTCTTTAGGTCTTGAGCCTTCAGAAGTGTTCCGCCGTCCTGTACCGGTTGCTGAATCTGACAAAGGCTTTACGCTTGCTCAGAAAATGGTAGGTAAAGCATGTGGTGTGACAGGCGTTCGTCCTGGCACATACTGTGAGCCGAAAATGACAACAGTAGGATCGCAAGATACGACTGGCCCAATGACGCGTGATGAGCTTAAAGATCTGGCTTGTTTAGGTTTCTCAGCAGACTTGGTGATGCAGTCTTTCTGTCATACTTCTGCTTATCCAAAACCTGTTGATGTGAATACACACCATACGCTACCAGATTTTATTATGAACCGTGGTGGTGTATCGCTTCGCCCTGGTGACGGTATTATTCACTCATGGCTAAACCGTATGCTTCTGCCTGATACTGTTGGTACTGGTGGTGACTCACATACTCGTTTCCCACTTGGTATTTCATTCCCTGCAGGTTCTGGTCTGGTTGCTTTTGCTGCAGCTACGGGTGTGATGCCACTAGATATGCCTGAATCTGTTTTAGTGCGCTTTAAAGGCGAAATGAAACCGGGGATTACACTGCGTGATTTAGTCCATGCGATTCCTTACTATGGCATCCAGCAAGGTCTACTAACGGTTGAGAAAGCAGGTAAGATCAATGAATTCTCTGGTCGCGTACTCGAAATTGAAGGTCTTGAGCACCTAACGGTTGAACAAGCATTTGAGCTTTCTGATGCTTCAGCAGAACGTTCTGCAGCAGGTTGTACGGTGAAACTTTCAGAAGAATCGATTGCTGAATACCTTAATTCAAACATTGTGATGCTGAAGTGGATGATCTCTGAAGGTTATGGTGATGTTCGTACGATTGAGCGTCGTATCACAGCAATGGAAGAGTGGCTAGCTAAACCAGAGCTAATGAGCGCCGATAAAGACGCTGAATATGCTCATGTAGTTGAAATTGATCTTGCTGAGATTGATCAACCGATTCTTTGTGCGCCAAATGATCCAGATGATGCACGTCTACTTTCTGATGTTCAAGGTACTGAAATTGATGAAGTATTCATCGGTTCTTGCATGACAAATATTGGTCACTTCCGTGCCGCTGGTAAGTTACTGGAAAAACACAAAGGTGAACTTGATACTCGCCTATGGGTAGCGCCACCAACTAAGATGGATAAAGATCAGCTAATCGAAGAAGGTTACTACGGTATCTTCGGTCGTGCAGGAGTTCGTATTGAAACTCCGGGCTGTTCATTATGTATGGGTAACCAAGCACGTGTTGCTGAGAAATCAACAGTAATGTCGACTTCAACACGTAACTTCCCGAACCGTTTGGGTAATGGTGCGAATGTATTCTTAGCGTCTGCTGAACTATCAGCTGTGGGGGCAATTCTTGGTCGTATCCCGACCAAAGAAGAGTACTTAAGCTATGCTGAGCAAATTAATGCAACAGCAGCCGATACATACCGCTATCTGAACTTCCATAAGATGAAGCATTACACAGATAAAGCGGACACAGTGATTTTCCAAGAGCCAGCATAACGGCCTTGAGTTAATTTACTTACGTTATAAAACCGCTGAGTAATCAGCGGTTTTTTTCGTTTAAAGAGAAAAGGTCTTTTGACTCATTTACCAGCATTGACAAAACTTACTCACCACTCACCACTCACCACTCACCACTCACCACTCACCACTCACCAAGTCGCATTTCCAATCATTAGCAAGTAAACTCTCAGTATCCCCTAAAAAGAAAAAAGTGCTCCGTTATGGACTTTGAGTTTAAGAAAAATACTTTAGATGGTTATTATCGTGTGGTGTTCTCTTCAGGACATGAAGCCATTGGTCATTGGTTAATTGAAGAAATCGGTACTAATATCACAAAGCTGGATAGTGTTTTGCAACAAATTAGTGCGCAAAGAAATATTAACCAAGAATGGTGCTTATTAGGCCAAGAGTGGAGTCTATTTCTTGAGCAGAATGAAGTGCATATTTCTTCTAACCAGTTGTTAAGTCATGAGACCTCTATTTATGAAGAAAATAGAGAGGATGAGCTTTCGGCTTATAATGAAGAAAGTGAATCATGGTGTGGTATCGAAGACTTTGAACAAGTTTTGCATTCTTGGCGTGCATTTATCGCATAACCTTTCTTTTTCTCTTTCCTTGCTATTTTATTGTGAATTATACGCACTATTGTGGTGCGCATAATTTCCCGTCCAAATTCCATTGATTATCTATTTCTTTTAAATCAAGGTCTTACAAAGTTGGCATGCAACTTGAAAGAATTGTAAATGTTAAAGGAATGCATCATGACGAGGGAATGCAATGAAATTAATTAGTGCAATAATCAAACCGTTTAAATTAGATGATGTCCGTGAAGCGTTAGCTGATGTAGGCATTGAGGGGATGACTGTTTCTGAAGTGAAAGGCTTTGGACGTCAAAAAGGCCATACAGAGTTGTATCGTGGCGCGGAATATCAAGTGGATTTCTTACCGAAAGTGAAGGTAGAAATTGCCACTCAAAGTGACAATGTGGATCGTGTGATTGAAGCGATTATGAAAGCCGCACAAACCGGTAAAATCGGCGATGGTAAAATTTTCGTCTTTGATCTGCAGCAAGCAGTTCGTATTCGTACTGGCGAAATGGACGACGAAGCACTTTAAAGGATTAAGGGACGGAGAATTAAGATATGGAAATTGTAGAAATTAAATACGCGTTAGATACGTTTTTCTTACTGATATCTGGTGCGCTAGTCATGTGGATGGCAGCGGGTTTTGCCATGTTAGAAGCCGGTTTAGTTCGCTCGAAAAATACCACAGAAATTTTAACTAAAAACTTTGTATTGTTTGGTATTGCTTGCACCATGTTCTTATTGGTCGGTTATAACATTATGTACGTTGGTAATGCAGAAGGTGGCGTTTTCCCATCGTTTGGTGGCCTGATTGGCTCTCAAGGTGAAGGTGCTTCACACTCTTTAGAATCAGATTTTTTCTTCCAGGTAGTGTTTGTTGCGACTGCAATGTCAGTGGTATCTGGTGCGGTAGCAGAGCGTATGAAGCTGACTACTTTCTTGATCTTTAGTGTGGTGTTAACTGGCTTTATCTACCCAATTGAAGGTTACTGGACTTGGGGCGGTGGTTTCTTATCTGCTGCTGGTTTCAGTGATTTTGCTGGCTCAGGTATTGTTCACATGGCGGGTGCAGCAGCTGCATTAGCGGGTGTGTTGCTACTTGGTGCTCGTAAAGGTAAATACGGTAAGAATGGTGAAGTTCACCCAATTCAAGGTTCAAACATGCCATTAGCCACTTTAGGTACATTTATCCTTTGGTTTGGTTGGTTTGGCTTTAATGGTGGCTCTCAACTAGCGTTATCTTCAGCGGCAGATGCAACAGCAATTGGTCAAGTTTACTTAAATACCAATGCGGCTGCGGCGGCTGGTGCAGTTGCTGCTTTGATTACAGTGAAGCTGATTTGGGGTAAAGCTGATCTTACTATGATCCTTAATGGTGCCTTGGCAGGTTTAGTTGCCATTACCGCCGATCCAGCATCACCATCACCAGTAATGTCACTTGTGATTGGTGCCATTGCAGGTGTATTGGTTATCTTTAGTATCTTATTCTTAGATAAAGTGAAGATTGATGATCCAGTCGGTGCCATCTCAGTGCATGGTGTATGTGGTGTATTTGGTCTATTAATGGTTCCATTTAGTAACTCTGATGCAACGTTTGGTGCGCAAATTTACGGTGCGATAGTTATCTTTGCATGGGTATTTGGTGCTAGCTTAGTGGTTTGGAGTATCTTGAAAGCCACTATGGGTATCCGTGTTAGTGAAGAAGAAGAAATGGATGGCGTTGATATGCACGATTGTGGTGTAGCAGCTTATCCAGAGTTCACTTCAAATAAGTAATTTATCGCTAGATTAAATTATATTGTTATACTCTGTTACAAAGCCCTGCTCAATTTGAGTGGGGTTTTTTATTTTTGTGAGCTAACAATGATTGAGTTAAATTTCATTCTCCATATAATAAACCGCATTGATAATTGTTATCACTTCCATTTGATTTAAGGATGAGTTTAATGAAAAAGCTGTTATTAGCCTCTGCGGTTACCGCAACGACTTTTGCCCCTCTCGCTATGGCTGCAGAAGAAGTGAATGTTTATTCTTACCGTCAGCCGTTTCTTGTTGAGCCAATGCTCAAAGAGTTTGCTGAAGAAACGGGCATTAAAGTAAATGTGAAATTTGCTAAAGATGGCTTGGCAGAAAAACTGGTTCAAGAAGGTGAATATAGCCCTGCTGACGTAGTACTTACTGTCGATATTAGCCGTTTAGCTGAGTTGAGTGATAAAGACGTTGTTCAAGCCGTTAATAGCGATGTGATTAATGGGAATATCCCATCTCAATATCGTGATAAAGAAGGTGAGTGGTTCGGTGTAACAACGCGTTCTCGAGCCGTTTATTCATCAAAAGATCGTATAGGCAAGCTACCGGCTTCATTTGATTATATGGATTTAGCGAAACCTGAATATAAAGGCAAGATTTGTACTCGCCCAGGTAAGCACCCTTACAATGTATCTTTAGTTTCTGCTGTGATTGCTCACCATGGCGAAGCTGAAGCTAAGCAATGGTTAGAAGGGCTTAAGTCTAATTTGGCTCGCAAACCACAAGGCAGCGATCGCGGCCAAGTTCAAGCAATCAAAGAAGGCTTATGTGATTACTCTCTAGGTAATAGTTATTATTTTGGTAAAATGCTGAATGATGAAAAGCAAAAAGCATGGGCTGAAGCAGTATACATTAACTTCCCTGGTCAAGAAGCCTTTGGTACTCATGTGAATATCAGTGGTATGGCGATGGCAAAATATGCACCTAATAAAGAGAATGCGCTCAAACTTATGGAGTTCTTATCTGGTGATGTTGCACAGAAAATGTATGCTAAAGATAACTTTGAATCTCCAGTTAAACCAGGTGTTGAGGCTTCTAAATTAGTCGCATCATGGGGTGATTATAAAGCGGATGATTTATCGCTAGATGAAATTGCTGCTCATCATGAAGCTGCGGTGAAGTTATTAGATGAAGTGAAATTTGACCTGTAATTCTAGTCAAAGTTAAGTCGAAAATGAAAGGGGGAGCTTAGGCTTCCCTTTTGTGGTTTTTATAAGCGTGAAGTGGTCGCGATGAAGGAAAAGTATTTTAATTGGAAGTTAGGAAGCTGGGCGGTGATGGGGTTACTCATCTTGCCTATTCTCGCGATTTTTTATACAGCTATCGGTGAAAGTGACGAGCTTTTTTCACATCTATTTTCTACCGTTTTACCTACCTATACTTTAAATACCTTTTTCTTAGTTGCGGGCACTATGTTGCTTGCTTTGCTGTTTGGCATTCCTAGTGCTTGGCTGATGGCAATGTGTAAGCTTCCTGGGGAAAAAATATTGCAATGGGCGCTAGTTCTTCCCTTAGCAATGCCGGGTTATATTGTGGGGTATGTTTATACCGATTGGTTTGACTTTGCTGGCCCGATTCAAATTTGGCTAAGAAATACCTTCGAATTGACTCCGCAACAATATTGGTTCCCAGATCTTCGTACTTTACCCGGGGCGATAACGATTTTAGCGTTAGTGCTTTACCCTTATGTTTATTTATTATCACGTTCAGCTTTTATGGAGCAAAGCGGTTCATTACTACAATCTGCTCGGCTATTAAAATGTACACCTACACAAAGTTTCTTTCGTGTTTCATTGCCTTTGGCTAGGCCTGCGATTGCCGTGGGGCTTTCTCTTGTGGCAATGGAAACCTTAGGGGATTTTGGAACTGTCAATTATTTTGCTGTGAGTACGCTAACCACTGCAGTTTATGATACTTGGTTGGGGTATTCTAACCTTACGGCAGCCGCAAAAATCTCTTCCATTATGTTGTTGGTTGTCGTGTTACTGCTTAGCGCTGAACGTTATAGCAGACGCAAGCAAAAGCATTTCCAAGCTCAGTTTACTAACCATGAAGATCATCGCTATCCATTGTTTGGTTGGAAAAAATGGTTAGCACTTATATGGTGTTGGGGATTAGTGCTGGGTGGTTTTTTATTACCGATCCTTCAACTTGCTTATTATAGTCTGCATTACTTTTCAGATAGCTGGACAACCGAGTTTAAAGTTTATTCCTTGAATAGTTTAAAAGTCTCATTCAGCGTCGCGTTGGTTTGCGTAGTGATTGCACTTATTGTGAATTTTTATCATCGATTATCAGGGCAAGGCGGATATGTCTCGAAATCGGCGTTAATACCAATGCGATTATCTTCATTAGGGTATGCAGTACCGGGCACAGTGCTCGCCATTGGCATTATGGTAGCGGTATTAACGCTAGATCATAGTGTTAATGATGTGGCTAAATTTATGGATTGGGGAAGACCTGGGCTGATTTTCTCCGGTACTATGTTTGCGTTAGTGTTTGCATTGAGCGTTCGTTTTTCTGCTGTTGCTATCGGAAGTGTTGAGAGCGGTTTAGCGAAAGTGACACCAAGTTTAGATATGGCCGCTCGCACTATGGGGTGTAATTCTAGTCAGATGTTGCGTAGAGTTCATATCCCTTTAGTGATGAGAGGAACATTGATCGCGGGTTTATTAGTGTTTATCGAGTCAATGAAGGAGCTTAATGCCTCCATATTATTACGCCCTTTTAATTTTGAGACCTTGGCGACTTATGTTTATAACTATGTTTCAGACCAGCAATTAGAATTGGCAGCACTACCTGCAATCTTGTTAATTTTGGTAGGTTTACTGCCTTTAATTATTGTTAATCGTTCTTTAGAAAAGGTGCATTAAATGACCTCTCAACATCAAGCTGTAAAAGCAGAGTCTTTCGCATTAAAAATTGAAGGTTTGACGTGTCATTATCCCTCGCATACTCAACCTAAAATATCGACACCCGTTTTAGAGAACCTGAATTTATCGGTACAACAAGGCGAAATTGTTTGTTTGCTTGGCGCTAGTGGTTGTGGCAAAACCACCTTACTTAAAGCGATCGCCGGGCTGTTACCATTATCATCTGGGCAAATGAAATTAAATGATAATTTGATTGATGATGGCGAACATTGGGTCGCGCCAGAGCAACGCAATATCGGTTTGATTTTCCAAGATTACGCACTATTTCCTCATTTGACGGTTTCTGAAAATGTGGCTTTTGGGCTGCAAGACCATTCAAAATCACAACGAAGAACAATAGTCGAAAGTATGTTGGAGTTGGTTCATTTATCTGGGTTAGGTGAGCGTTATCCTCATCAGCTTTCTGGTGGACAACAGCAGCGCGTTGCGATTGCACGTTCATTGGCTTATCAGCCAGACCTTTTGTTATTGGATGAACCGTTTTCTAATATTGATACTCAAGTACGTCATGAATTAATTCGCGATATTCGCCGTATCTTTAAGCAGCAAGGAGTGACGGCAATTTTTGTGACTCACTCCCGTGAAGAAGCTTTTGCCTTTTCAGATAAAATGGCAGTGATGAATCATGGTGTTATTGAGCAATTTGGCAGTGCTGCGCAACTGTATTACCAGCCTTCGAGTAAGTTTGTGGCGAACTTTTTAGGAGGAGGTTGTTATCTACCAGCACAAAAACTGACACCGAGCCGATTTGATACGGTACTTGGTGAATTACAGGTAGTCGGTGATGATTCGATAGCGGTAGGACAAGGTTGTGAAATTTTATTAAGGCCGCAGCAAGTATTATTGCAATTGGATGAGAGTAGCGAGAATCGAGTGATTGAACAGCAGTTTATGGGCGATCATTGCCGTTATGTGGTAGATGTACAAGGCGTGCAATTACTTGGTCAATCACATCATTTACTCGAAGTAGGGGAAAAGGTGTCAGTGAGTATAGATTGTGATGGTGCTTTGGTATTCTAGTTTAAATAATTTGGTTTTAAGGAGAAAATGACAATGGAATTAACGGAATTTTTGCATCAAGTGACCACTGAGCCGCTATCGGTAGAGTTTGAGCTGACCATCGCTACGATTGATGCGAACTATAGCTTTACTCCAACCGCCTTTACCAATGGTGAGGTAGAAAATGAAGCAGGGCAAAATAATGGCTCTTGTAAGATCTTTTCCTTCGCTCAAATGCATAATTTAACGCAAGCGCAAACTCTAGCTTGTTTTGGTAAGTTCTACCGTGAAGATGTATTACATCACCCAGAAAACGATGATCATCAAAATATTCGTAATTTTATTGAGCATGGTTGGGATGGCATAACATTCTCATCGCCAGCGCTGAATTAATTATACCAATCAAATTAATTAGGTGGGCAAAAATTGCGAAGAAAAAAGCCTTGAGAACAAGGCATAAATTTCGATAAGTAGTTGCTCTACAATCAAAATTTATAACGCAGTTATCGAGGCTTTTAACAAGCAAGAATGATCATATCATTAGTGCGATTGGTATTAGCGCGGTTAATAAAAAGCCAGATAAACTAAAGCCGCGTAGAATGATTTCTTGCGCGGCTTTTTATTGTGTTCAGGATTTAGTGATTAGAGCGTGCTACCTAATACATCTGGCGGCATCGGTGTTTTATTGACTCTATGTAGGCCGATGACTGCTAGTAATGACATCGCAAGCATTAACGTTCCTAGTGGAAGCTGGTTTTGTGCTGGTATCATTGCTGCCAATAATGTTGCCATTCCCGCGCCGAAGTTCTGTATCCCGCCTAATAGTGCTCCTGCCGTCCCTGCATGTTGAGGAAAGGGGGAGATAGCACCAGTTGTCGCTGCTGGGAATAACACACCAGCGCCTAAGAAGTAGATAGTTGCGCCACCCACTAAACTTACCGCATTGGTGAAGCCAAATACTCCCGGAATAAATATTACCAATGAGCCAATCGCAATCGCGACTAAGCCGAAGTTAAGCGCTCGTTTTTCTGAGTGTCGAGAAGCAATCCAGCTCGACATTGCCGCTCCTAGCAAGTAGCCGGGAATCGGTACAATGAATAGTAAACTAACCGTGGTCGCGGCCAGCTTGAGTTTACCACCAAGTAGTACCCCTGCCGCCGCTTCAAATAATGCCACGCCAGCAAAAGTCGCGACTAGACATAGTAAGTAACCTTGGAATTGACGGTTGCCCATTACATAACGGTAGCTGGTTGCCACTGAATCATAGCGGCGTGATTCTTTTGGTAATGTTTCCGTCATGTGAGTGAACATAATAATGGTCACGCCAATGCTAAATAGAGCTAGAAACAAGTAGCTGCTGCGCCAATTAAATGCTTCCGTTAAGTAACCACCTAATAGCGGAGCCATTAATGGTGAAAACATTAGGCACATGCTGATCAGGCTATTGACCTTATGTAAGTCTTGCCCAGAAAAACAATCACGACTTAATGTTCTTGCCATCGCGCCGCCACAACCAATCCCCATACCTTGGATAAAACTTGCTACCAAGAATAAATGAAAGTTATGAGAAAATAGCGCCAAAATAGAGCCGGCAACGTAGATGACTAAGCCGACTAAAATAATAGGTCGACGACCTAAGCGATCCGATAATGGCCCATAAATAAATTGCGATAATCCATAAGGGATTAAATAGCAGGCCATCACCGCTTGCATTGAGGCTGCAGATACATGAAATTCATGTGCCATGTAACCCATTGATGGTACATACATGGTTTGCGTCATTTGGCCAACAGCCGCCAAAATGGCGATTAAGAAGGTTAGTTTGATTAAACTAAAAGGTGCAGACATGCATCTTCTCCACGATAAATTTAAGTAAGGGAAACGGCCAAATAATTGCCCCTGAATTTGACGTGGATATTAGAACTTAATGATTTCTTCAGCAATAAAAATATGAGTATCTTCACAAGAAGAAAATCAATGTTATGGATTAGTTTTTATAATGGTAATCGAGGCTAGGTCGCTTCGCTGCTAGGTCGCTTCGCTGCTAGGTCGCTTCGCTTATTCGAAATAATGAATGCTTTTGCTTTTGCTTTTGCTTTTATCTTTTTCGAGCAACGAGCAGCATAGCGCCCGAGAGTCGAGAAATGAAAAAAGAGATCGCAGCTTTCACCGCGATCTCTTCCAAACCTAGGGACTAGGAACTCGCACCTAGTAACCCTATACCTATAACGCTAAAAACGCTTTCATTTGGGCAACAACACTTTCCGCGGTTTGTTTATCTTCCATTTCCGAAAAAATACGTAGTAGTGGTTCAGTACCAGAGAAGCGGGCGATTACCCAACCGCCATTTTTAAAGTACACTTTCGCGCCATCGTCATAGCTGACTTTTTCGACTTCATATTTAAACTCTGGAAGTAATTTATCAACGTAGATCTTGTTGTACAGCACTTCTTTTTGCGCAGGTTTAAAGGTGCAGTCACCTTCAGCGGTGTAGGCATAACCGTAGCGAGCATAGATTTCATCTAGCATTTCCGACAACTTCTTACCGGTGACACTGATAAGCTCAACTAATAGGCTTGAGGCAAATACACCATCTTTACCTTTGATATGGCCACGAATGGTTAAACCACCAGAGCTTTCACCACCAATCAGTGAGTCATCCGCTTCCATTTGGCTACTAATGTGTTTAAAGCCTACAGGTACTTCAAAGCTTTTTTCACCGTGATCAGCGGCGATTTTATCGAGTAGATGAGTAGTAGCAATGTTACGTACTACCGAGCCTTTCCAGCCTTTGTATTCCAGTAAGTAGTAGTACAACAGCATTAACACTTCATTTGGGTGGATGAAGTTACCTTTTTCATCAATAATACCTAGGCGATCCGCATCACCATCCGTACCAATGCCGATGTCGTAACCTTCTGCTGCAACTAAGTGCTTAAGGCGGTATAGCGTTGCCGCACTAGGGGAAGGCATTAGACCACCAAAGGATGGGTTTTCACCATCGTTGATCACGTCCACATCACAGCGGCCATTGATCAAGACGGTTTGCAGAGCATTCTTTGCCACCCCAAACATAGGATCGATCAGTACGCGTAAATTAGCTTTTTTGATCGCTTCGATATCAATAAAGTTGATCACAGAATCCACAAAGTCGTTCATTGGGTTGATGATTGCAATTCGGCCTGATTCAAGCGCGTCTTCAAAATCGATTCGTTTAACATCGCGATCATTGAGTACCGCAATTTGCGCTTCGATCTTTTGGGTGATCACTTCATCGGCGTCACGACCACCTTCAATAAACACCTTGATGCCGTTGTAGTCGGCAGGGTTATGCGAGGCGGTAATACAAGCTGAATAAGTACAGCCCATTTTATTGCTTTGAAACATCACGATTGGCGTGGGTACAAAGCGATTGATAAAGCTAACCGTAATACCATTAGCAGCTAAAACTTCGGCAAACCAAAGGGCAGCTTTATCAGATAAAAAGCGGCGGTCATAACCAATCACGAAGCCATTATCTACAACACTTTCTTTTTGCATGATATTAGCGACAGCTTGAGCAACCATTCGCACGTTGGCTTGGGTGAATTCCTCACCGATAAAGGCGCGCCAACCGCCGGTTCCAAATTTGATCATTTTGATGTCCTTATAAAAGAGCCGAAAAGAACGGATACTCGTTTCTCGTGGCTCGACTAATTTTGCTTTGAAAATTCCATTCTTTTAAGTTTTCTTCGAGACCCGAGACCCGAGACCCGAGACCCGAGACCCGAGACCCGAGACCCGAGACCCGAGACCCGACTATCCCATCACCATCACAACTTCATTAACACTACCTGTTGCTTGAGCAGGAATTACACCGTCAATCGTTTCGCCATTTAACGTGATAGATTTGACGCCTTTGCTAACGCTGTTAGGGTTTTCTACTTTGATGTTGAAAGTCGCATCACGCCATTGGCGAGTGACTTCAAAGCCTGGCCAGTTAGTTGGAATACAAGGATCAATATTCAAACCATCAAAGCCTAGACGTACGCCAAGGATAAAGTTGGTGACCGCGAAGTAAGCCCAACCTGAAGTACCCGTTAACCATGGGTGGTTGGCACGGCCGTGATCTTGGTGATCGCGGCCCATCACAAATTGTACGTAGGAGTAAGGTTCAGCAATGCGCTTTTCAATCATGTCGTTTTGATTGTATGGGTTTAGCGCATCATAGAATTTCATCGCTTTATCACCACGGCCAAGTTTAGCTTCTGCTACCCATGCCCAAGGGTTTGGATGCGAGAAGATCGCGCCGTTTTCTTTTACTCCTTGATAAACTCGAGTAACAAAACCGATGTCATCGTTTGGCGTTGCAAATGAAGGTGAATTGAGGTGTAGGCCATACGGAGAGTACAAATGCTCATCTACTGAGTTCATGGCAATTTCGCCACGTTCTTGTGAAACCGCGCCAGATAATACCGCTAATGTATTGGATTCAAGATGTATCTTACCTTCGGTTTGTTGTGCCGTGCCTATCTTGTCGCCATCTTTGGTTAGGCCACGGATATACCAGCCGCCTTCTTCATCCCACAGGTGAGTTTCACATGCCTGACGAACGCCTTCTGCCATAGTGGTGTACTTGTCGACATCTTCCATTTTGCCAAGGTATTTGGCCAGATCGATAAATTCTTGTAGTGCCCAGTAGTGTAAGAAAGACACCATTGATGACTCACCGCCACCTAGGTTTAAGCAGTCGTTCCAGTCAGCGCGTAGACCTTTACAAATACCAGTATTACCTACGTATTCTGCGGAGAAATCGAGGGCCGCTTTCATGTGATCATACACAGAAGCATTGCCGCCATCGGCATAAGGGATTTGCTCATCAAAGAAGGATTCTTCACCAGTCTCCATGACATATTTACAAATGGTTGGAACGAGCCATAAGTGATCGTCTGAACAGGTATCTTCAATACCGTGGATCTTATCTTCATCACTTGGCGTTGGAACAACGGTTGGTGATTTCGATGGTTTGACGTCGGCTTTTTCAGGATCAAACCAGTCAGGATCAAACAAGTGCAGACCATAACCCGCTTTGACTTGGCCACGGAGTAGATCGACTAAGCGCTTGCGAGTCATTGCTGGGTTAGAATGAGGTACTGAAATCGCATCTTGCGCGGTATCACGGTAACCAAGGCCAGTACGACCACCGACCTCAATAAAGGAAGCAAAGCGCGACCACACCACACAGGTTTCAGCTTGGTAAAGTGTCCATGCGTTAATCATGGTATCTAAGCCTTCATTGGGTGATTTTACTTGGAACTTGGCACAACGTTCATCCCAATGCGCTTTAATGCCCGAAAATGCAGCATCAACGTTAGCGAGATCTTGGTATTTAGCGCGTAGTTTTTCGCCATTATTTTTACCGATACCTAGGATGAAAGCAAAACGTACTTCTTCACCAGGCTGGATAACAAATTGCTTATGTAGAGAGCCGCAATGGTTATAACAAGTTTGCGCTGAGTTAGAGCATTTACCTTGCTCAACCGCGATCGGGTTAGCTTCATCACGGTATAATCCTAAGAAGCTATCGCGTTGGCCGTCGTAAGAGTCTGGATCAAAGGTAGAGGCTAGGTAATAGAAACCTTCATAGTCATTGGTGTTGTAGTAAAGATCATATTCGATCACACCTTCACGGTAAGCGGTGCCTGCTGAATACAAAGACATTTGGTGGTTCTGATTATCCGATTGAATATGGCTAAATGAGAACTCAACAAATGAGAAAGCACTGATGGTACGTGGTTTATCTGAAGTGTTTTTAATTACGACATCCCACACTTCCGCATCTTCTCCTTTCGGAATAAACAGAGTTTTAGTCGCGGTGATGCCGTTGTATTCACACTTGAATTTTGAGTAAGACAAGCCGTGGCGAACTTCATAGTTGGCTTCATCTAGGCTCTTTGCCACTGGCTGCCATGAAATTGACCAGTAATCACCGGTTTCATCATCACGTAAATAAACGTAGTGTCCTGGGCGATCAAAGCTGGCATTAGGACGGAATTTGGTTACACGGTTATATTCTGGTGAGTTATAAAAAGAGTAGCCACCAGCATTGTGAGAGATCACCGTACAGAACTTTTCAGTTCCTAGGTAGTTGGTCCATGGCGCAGGTACATCAGGGCGAGTGATGACATATTCACGATTGTCGTTATCGAAAAAACCGTATTTCATAATGTAGTCCTTACTAAAAAATAAACCTTGGAAATGATCTTTTATGCGTTTTATTGCCAAGGGCGAAAATGGATACCTTGGTGTGTCAAAGTGGGTAAATGCCCATTGAGACGCGCTAAAAAATCTTCCCAGTTGCGGTGTTTCTTGTTTGTCCAACACGCCTCTGATAAAGCAAGAAGGCGAGGGAAAAGCATGTGATCAATGCGATCTTGGCTGTCGACGATTTCGCACCAAAGGCCACATTGAATTCCAAAGATATGTTGACGACGAGGATCGTCCTCAGCTAATTCTGATAAAGGTTCGTAACGATAGGATTTTTCTAAAGGGGTAACACCAGCCCAGTTAACTCCAAGTTCTTCGCAGTTATAGTCTTGAACGATATCTAGGTAGGTAAACTGCGCCGGTTGTAAGATCACATCAAAGCCAGTACCTGCACATTCAACCGCCGCTTTTTCACTTTGCCATGAGCAAACAATGGTGTTTTTGCTGACTTTATCGCCGTGCTGCACTTCTTCCCAGCCAATCATTCGTTTGCCTAACGATTGCAGTTTATTTTCTGCATGGCGTAACAAATGTCCCTGTAGCTCTTTAGCATTAGAGTAGCCGTGCTGTTGCATTAACGCTTGGCATTTAGAGCTTTCAGTCCAAACGCCTTCTGGAACTTCGTCAGCACCAATATGAACTAAAGGCGCAGGGAATAGTTGCGCAACTTCTTCGAGCACGGTGTCGATAAAGGTGTAAGTACCTTCAAGCGCCGGAGAGAGAATATTGTCGGTATAGTATTGAATGCTGCGATATTGCGATTGATCATCGGGATCAACCAGCAGTTCAGGTAATGATTTAATCGCTGCGCGACAGTGGCCCGGAATATCAATTTCAGGGAGCACGATAATGTTACGCTCGGCTGCGTATTGAACTATTTCACGGATCTCTTGTTGCGAATAAAACCCGCCATGCTTACCTGATAGATTGGAATATTGCGGATCGATTGGGGTATCAATACCGCGCCATGCGCCAATGTCGGTTAATTGTGGAAAGGCTTTAATTTCAATACGCCAACCTTCATCATCGGTTAAATGCCAGTGAAAAACGTTGAATTTTAATTGTGCTAATTGGTTTATTAAGCGCTTAACCGTATCGACACCATGGAAGTGGCGAGCACAGTCTAGCATCATGCCGCGGTGAGAAAATCGCGGTTTATCTTCAATTAATACACAAGGTAATGATGACTGATTATTATGAACCTGATGGCTTACCCATTGCCAAAGTGAGGCGCATCCATGCATAAATCCACTGGATGAATTGGCTTCTAAAATAATTTGTTTTGGCTGAATTTCTAACTTGTATTCACCATCTGTTAAATTAGGTGACACCACAAAACATAAGTTACCTTGATTACTCATCTTGATGGTGGAATCTAAAATTTGGCTCAGCTCTCCTGCAAGCCATGTTAGGGCACTTTTTGCTTGATTGGTGTGTGATTGAAAGACCAAGCTTTGGCTTAAATCAAACTGACCGTCCATAGGCTTTAAGCTTTGTGGTTGAGGAATGATGCCTTGATAGTTGGCGGCAATTGTTGGTAGTGACGTTCGTTGTTTGCTGGCCGACTTTAAGGCGACAGGAGTGATCGTTACCGCCAAAGATTGCGGTTTATTTGAAATGTTAGTTTGGAGAAACGCATCATCAAAACCATCATCAAGCAATTGAAAAGGCGAGGTATGGCAACCAAACTCCACATAATAATGCGCATTGGCGGCTAAGGTATGATGTTGGTTTGGCACAAAGCGGCAAAAGCTACCGGTTTGAGTGATGCTACCTTGCGTTAAGCTAGTCGGTTGAATATAACGGCGGAAGCTGACATTTAATGCCCAGTCATGTAGATCGTTATCACTTAGGTTATGAAGTGTTAAACCAAAACGTGAGTAATTTTCTTGTTCTTCAAGAACAGCAAGGTCAATTCGATAGTCCATTTTTGCACCTTTTGAGGCGTAATCTATTGTCATTTTATTTATCAACTAAGAACGCTGTTTAACGTATTAAATAAGTTGTGTTTAGGTTGGCGAGCCATCATTAGAGCGCCTTCCATTGCATCGCTTTTGGCTGGAACTAAATAGGTTTTGATTGCTGCAGAAAGCCAAGGTTGAATACGTTCGGCAATACCGCCCATTAAGGCAATCTGTTTTGCGCCTTTGTCTACTAGTGCGTTGAGGTACATTTCAATATCTTGCGCAGTTTGAGTGAGCAAGCTTGCGGCAAATTCATCACCTTGATTAGCACAGGCAAAAATTTGCGGTGAGAACTGGCCGTAATCACATGGACGAGCGGTTTTAGACCAAGTGACGATGGCATCAATATCATGATCAAAATGACTCATAACAACCTCTGTGATTGGGCTAGCAGGGTAGATGCCATCTTGAACCAGTAGGCTGTGTTGAATTAGCCTAAGCCCCATAATCGCACCCCCTCCTAAATCAGAGATTGGAAATTCACGGCCACCGACCACATGTTGCTTACCTTGAGCTAATAAAATGCCGCAAGATCCGGTGCCGGCAATCATGATTGCGCCATCTTCTCCTTGATGTGCTCCTAGGCAAGCGCCATAAGCATCGGTATTGAGTACCACGCTAGCAAAAGGATGTGGCAGCGACATAAATTGCTGCCAGGCGCTTTCTTGTTCAGCTGCCGCTAGAGCAAGCCCTAGATGCATACGAGAGAAGTCTTGTTGGGATAAACCAGCTTGTTGAGCGGCCTGATTGATTGCTTCAATGATGGAATCCATGGCAACCTCAACACCTAACAAGATATTGGCGCTACCACTTTTGCCTTCACCGAGTAATACTCCATGGCTATCACGAATTCGTGCGCGACATGAGGTGCCGCCACCATCGATACCGACCAATAAATCACTCATGCTTGCTCTCCACTGCTGGTTCTGTCACCGCATATTGTTGCGAGATGATCGCCAATAAATACCATGCGCCATGTGGGATCCATTGCTCACCCCAACGCCAGTTTTGCAGCATGTCATCTTTTTGTAGTTCAGGATTGAATGCGATATCAGCTTCATCATTAAAACCTGCGGTGATGCCATTGCACACGCCACCTTTAGCATTAAAAAAGCCAAGCTCTGGTAGGTAGTCAGGGTTATTGTGACCATGTCCATCAAGCATACACATATCGTATGGGTTCAAGCCTAAAATCCAATCGAGTGCGGATTGAGCGTAGCTTTGTAATTGGCTTTTCAATTGTGGATCTTGCAGATAAGGCTGCACCAAATTAGCCATGGCCGAAAGTGAACCAAGTCGTGCATTTTCACCTTGCCACCAATAGCCAGATTCATTGTTATGCGCAATAAAAAAGGCATCACGTTTGTCACTATCAACGGCTTTCACATATTGGCGAGGGTAGCCAAATGGATTCGCTACTTGTTGGCTAATGGTGAGCTCAAAGCGCACCGCATTTTCAATTACCGATAAAGTGGTTTGACGTAGTGCTTGATCGCTTTCAATCGCTAAGTATTCAGTGAGAGCAATCGTCGGCAGTCCGGCTTCTGCAGAATGAAAGTAAGGTCTTGAGCCATCTTGGTTAGCAGACCAAAAATGCTCGAAGTTCTCATCAGAGGTTTGACGCAACATTAATGCTTGCGACCAGAGACGCGCTTCCGATAAATAAAATGTATCTTGAGTACTACGATATAGCTCAACACTGGCGAGTAGGGCACAATATTCATCAATAATGTTTTCAACGCCATCGTTGAGGTATTGGGTATTGTGCTCAATCAAATGCTGGTAGCCTTTGATTGCACAATCTAGGTAGGTTTGCTGACTGTATTCACCGCTTTCTTCTAATTGAGATGCTGCTGCTAATGCTGCAATCGCGATGCCGCCACCTTGACGAAATCCCGCTTGGTAATCACTGCTTTTATTGCCATCTTGCGTTTCATAGGCGCAAATTTCACGTTGGGCAGTATCTTTACTCCACTTATCAAAAACAGTCATATAGAAGAAGCCTTGTGGGCTTTGCATGCGAACTAAAAAGTCTGCGCCAAATAATGCTTCTTCGATTAAACGAACTTGGGAAAATTTTGCAAAGTTATCGTGATCTTTTGCAAGATTTAACCCTTTCAGCATATTCCACACTACCATTGGGATTTGCTGAGGGTTTAAATAATTAGCATAAGAAAGGTGGCTTAAATATTTGCTGACATCGCCAGAGGCGTCATACCAACCGCCATGTACATCGACGGTTTGCGGTTCTGATTGATCTGAGCTCAATATTGGCGCGTTGCGATCTTGCTTATCATACTTTCCACCGCAGCGCTGAGATTTAAAGTAGTGAAGGAGATCCGAAAAAGTACGCTGCATTAAAAGATCATTTTTGATCTCAAAGTTGTGAGATTGAATAGCGTCAATAGAAAGGCAATAGCGGCCGACTTTTGAAAACGTTGTAAAGTCAATTTGAGCAAAATCGCCATGATGCCAATGATCAACTTTCCCCACGAAAGTGACTGGAAATTCGTCCTCTACTTGCTGACTATCTATATTGATTAATTGAGCAATGAGAGGGCGATCTTGTGTATTGATTGTTGTATTAAAATCTGAGGCAAGTACTACCGCATTTTTGCTGCTAAAGCATGAATAACCAATATGGTTAGTGAGAATTTGCATATCTGCTTCAAGCCTCCTGCCTATAGCCCTGGGTTGTAAAGGCATAGACAACGTTCAAATAGTTTGTTGGCATACCAACCTGAGTAAAGAGGTCAGATTGGTATACGGGTAAATCGAGGATTAATCCTCAAATAGGTAACAGCGAACAAAGTGGTTTTCTGCCAACTGAGTGACGCTTGGCATTTTCTCGCGACACTTGTCGGTCGCGTGTAAACAACGTCCGGCAAATGGGCAGCCAAGGGAATCTGGCGTCCAAAGAGGAATTTCCCCTTTATTACCTTTCAGCTTTTCATGGATCGATTTTTTAGGATCCGGAACCGCAGAAACTAACAGTTGAGTATAAGGGTGCTGAGGATCATGAATGATTTCATCGGTATCCCCCCATTCCACCATGTGGCCGACATACATCACCGACAGATCTTCAGCAATATAACGAGCAGTGGCGATATCGTGAGTGATATAGAGAAGTGACATTTGCTTATCAAACTTCATTTCTTCCATCAGGTTAAGCACCCCTGCGCGGATAGAAACATCGAGCATAGACGTTGGCTCATCGGCCAACACAACCTCGGCACCCACTGCGATATTGCGTGCTAAGTTAACCCGTTGACGTTGACCACCCGAAAGTTGGTGGGGAAATTTTTCTGCCGTTTCTTTTGGCGGGTTAAGACCGACTTGCTCTAGCAGTTCATAGACCCTTTCTTGCAACTCTTTCTTATTGCTGCTTTTCACTTTTTTATGAATAATCAGTGGGCGCGCAATGTGGTGAAAGATATTGTGAGTCGGGTTTAATGAGCCAAATGGGTCTTGCCATACCATCTGTACGCCTTCACGATAATGCATGAGATCTTGGCGTTTAGTAATATCGAGAATATCGCGCCCTTTATATTCAATTGTACCGGCAGTTGGAGCGTACATTTTGGCAATCATTTTGGCTGTGGTGGATTTACCTGAACCGGATTCGCCCACTACCGCTAAACCACGGCTTTTGTACATTTTAAATGACACGTCATTAATGGCACGCATCATAGGTTGTTTTAATGAATTACTGGTGATCGGGAAGTCTTTAACTAAGTTCTTCCCTTCAATGAGTAATTTTCCGTATTTATCTGATGAGCTCATAATTGTCTCCAGCTTCTCGCTAATTCTTGTTTTACTGGCCGTTAGTGACGACTAAACGAAATGTTGATTTCTATCTCGTTTAATTAAACTTTCGCCTGAACAATCGGCTCACCATATAAATGGCAGTTTGATAATCGACCTGGTTCTATTTGACGTAATTGAGTTGGAACATGACGACAAGTGTCATGAACACGATCACAACGCGCTTGGAAACGACAACCTTCAGGGATTTCTAACAGATTAAGAGGGTTACCAGGAATGCCGGTTAACTTAGTCTTAGGCCCAGTTAATGGTGGGAAAGATGATCCCAACCCTTTGGTGTAAGGGTGATACGGTGATTCTAAAATCTCTTTAGAAGGCGCAACCTCAATTAATTCACCTGAGTACATAATCCCAATGCGATCTGAGAACTCAACCATCAGCGATAAGTCATGGGTAATAAATAAGATTGAGAAACCAAATTCTTCTTTTAACGCATAGATTTTCTGTAAGATTTCACGTTGAACTACAACATCCAGTGCAGTTGTTGGTTCATCCATGATGATCATTTTAGGGTTAAGTGCTAATGCAATCGCAATCACTAATCGTTGACGCATACCACCAGAGAATTGGTGAGGGTAGTCACCTAGACGATCTGGGTGAATATCAACAATTTCGAGTAGACCAGCAGCACGCTTACGAGCTTGATCACGAGTCATATTGGTATGACGCATAATCACATCGCAAAACTGCTCTTCCATTGGTAGTACAGGGTTTAATGCATTCATGGCACTTTGGAATACCATTGACATCTCACTCCAACGGAAGCTCTGAATGCGTTGCTCGCTGTACTTCAGGATGTTTTCACCGTTAAAGATCACTTCACCACCGGTAATAAATGCTGGCGGCTTATGTAGGCGCATTAGTGAGAAAGCCACGGTGGATTTACCACAGCCTGATTCTCCTGCTAGACCAAAGACTTCACCCGGTGCGATATCAAAGCTTACGTTATTTACCGCACGGACATCGCCAGCATCAGTGATGTAGTCAACACATAAATTGCGAATCGAAATCAGCGGTTCTTGTTTATTAGTCATCGTCATATTATTTATCTCCGCTCCAAACTGCATTTTGTGGTGGCAACTCAGGCTCACGTGCTTTTTGGTCTTGTTCTGCAATCTTCTTCCAACGCTTCATTCCTTTGTGTGAACGAAGTTGCGGGTTCGCTACTTCATCAACCGCGAAGTTAAGCATTGCCAAACCAACCGCTAAGGTAGTCAATGCTAAACATGGGGTAATTAATTCCCACCAAGCACCGACTAGGATGGCTGAAGAGGTTTGTACGTTATAGAGCATGATGCCCCAGCTGATGGTGCTTGGATCGCCAAGACCTAAGAATGAAATGGTGGCTTCCATCATGATGGCGTACATCACAGAACCGATGAAGCTAGCCCCTACAATAGAAATTAGGTTAGGTAGAATTTCCACGAAAATGATTCGGAATGAAGATTCGCCTAATACTTCTGCCGCTTTTACAAACTCTTTTTCACGTAGTGCTAAGGTTTGAGAACGAATAACCCTTGCGCCCCAAGCCCAGGAAGTACAACCGATAATCAATGCAATTGTCAGTGGACCGGCCTCACCGATAAAGGCAGCCAGAACGAATAGGAGTGGGTATTGTGGAATAACTAACATGATATTCATGGAGGCGGTTAAAATATCATCAATCTTACCACCAAAGTAACCAGCCGAAACCCCGATAATGGTTGCCAGGAAACATACCACTAAGCCCGCGCCAAAACCCACACCCAGAGATACACGAGCTCCGTATGCAAGCTGAGACCAAACATCACGTCCCATACGAGTTGTCCCTAAAACATGGTCTTCTTTCTTTGACATGATCATAGTGCGGCGATCATTTGCTAAGTTTTGTGCAACCCATCCATCAGGACTTTGTTTTGCCATGTGAGTGACTAAACTTGGGTATTCGTGTGGATTACCAGTACGACGGTCTGGTTCATGCTTGGTAATTAATGGGGCAAATAGAGCCATTAAGATGAAAACCATTAGGATCACCACGCCAAACATAGCTTTTGAGTTACCTGAAAGTAATTTAATGAGAGCTTTCATGATTATTTGCCTCCCTTACGTAGGCGAGGGTCTAGTACGACATACAACATGTCTGCGAGTAAGTTAAAGAACAGCATGAATAACGTCATGATAAGAAGCTGCCCTTGAAGAACTTGGTAGTCTCGAGCGTTGATTGCGTTGAATAAGACTGAGCCAAGGCCCGGGTAGTTAAAGATGATTTCAACAATAAGCTGACCACCAATTGCCATGCCGAGTGACATAGAAAGTGCTGTCACACTTGGTAGCATGGCATTACGTGCAGCGTAGTTAAAGACCACGCGGTTTTCGTTAAGGCCCTTGCCTTTCGCCATAGTGATGTAGTCTTCATTAAGAAGGTTAATCATGTTGTTACGCATGTTAATCAGAAAGCCGCCAATCTGTACAATGGATGCACAAAATAGAGGTAAAACAGCATGCCAAAGTACATCTTTAATAAATATCCAGCTTGTCCAATCAGGAATATTACCTGCGGTATAGGCATAGCCCGTTGGGAACCAACGTAAACCAACCGCAAAGACGAACATCGCGAGCATGGCGATAACCACTTGTGGAACCGCTTGGATGACTAACATTCCTGGTGAAATAAAGGCATCATATTTACTACCACGTTTCCACGCTGCAAAAATACCCAGAATTGAACCGATAGAGAATGAGAAGATAACCGCAGTACCTGCTAGAAATAGTGACCAACCAAATGCACCACCAAGTAGTTTTTCTACTGACAGAGGATAAAACTGGATAGAAATACCTAAATTCCAGCTTAAAATGTTTTTTATGTAGGCAAAATATTGCGCGATAATACCGCCATCAACAAAGCCTAAAAGCTCTTTCATTGCAGCGATACGTTCTGGCGTGACTTGAACAGTGGCATTCGCAAACATCATGGTCACTGGGTCGCCTGGCATGGCACGTGGAATCGCAAAATTAATCGTGGCAGCCACGACCAGCGCGATAAAATAAAATCCTAAACGTTTTAAGAAAAATCCCATAACTTACACCTTAACTTTCCCAGATTTTTTGGCCTGACTCTGGTTTCAGGCAGTCTATTTCAGACAAAGAAATCCCCTGACGCCGAGCGCCATACATTTTTGTATCAAGAGAGGAAGTTTAAAGACGGTGCGCTGCTAGCAAATGAGCGCACCGCGGGGTTGCATGTTACTTAACAGGTTTTAGGTCCAATACGTGAAGTAGACGCTCTGGAATACCAGCCCAAATTTGTGGGCGACCTTTCGGGTTTTTCTCATTCCACCAACCAGTAAATTTCTTGGTGTTGTATTGGTACATAGCAGCACCAGATAACACAGGGATAGTTACTTGGTTTTCCGCAATGATCTTCTGAATCTTATGAGCGATATTTAACTGCTCATTTTTATCCGCTGTTTTGTAGAAGCTATTTAACAAGCTATCTAAATCAGCGTTTTTAAAGAAGTGCATTGCGAAACGAGGCATACCTTCACCACTTTGTAGTGCTGAGTTATATGCTGAGTTCCAGTAAGTGTATGGATCTGCACCGTGGAAATAGTTGGTGTAAGCCACATCGTAGTTACCTTCTAGCATTGCTTGGTTATAAACCGCAAATTCAGGCGTACGAGCTTTGGCTTTAATGCCTACATCTTGTAATTGTTCAACCGCAAGTTGTACTGTGTTGTTAAAGTCAGTCCAACCATTAGGTGATTGAATTAATAATTCAAAAGATTTACCTGATGGGGTATCGACAAATCCGTCACCGTCTTTATCGACAAAACCAGCTTTCTTCAATAATGCTTTTGCACCTTCAACATTATAAGTATTGTATTTCTTATATTTATTGTGAATTTTCTCATCAGACCAAGCTTCAAATGTGTAACCCATACCTGAAGCGAAATCGTTTGGAGTACCCGCACCGTAGAAAGCGATATCGATGATAGTTTGGCGATCAAGTGCCATCGAGAATGCGCGACGGAAATCAACGTTAGTTAGCGCTTCTTTCTTCGCAGGATCTTTCTCTGCAAAGTTAACCATGAATGCTTGTGTACCTGCTGGTGGGTACCAGTAATGGTGGTTAGGGCTTACAGATGCGTAAGTTTTATCGATATCTGGTACGAATGACGATGTCCAATCAAGCTCAGAATTAACGATTTTGCCAAGTAGTTGGTCGTTATTTGCAATTTGTGGAACACGTAGACAGTCAATATCTAGGTTGTCTGCATCCCAGTAATTTGGGTTTGCACACTGAATGTAAAGTTGTGGAGTAAAGGTATCGATTTCAGTAAAGGGACCAGTACCTACAGGGTTTTCATTGGTAAAGCTTGTTGGATCTTTTACGTCTTTCCATACATGTTCAGCAACAACCGGAACTTTAGAAATCTCATAAGGTACATTTGAATTTGCTTCAGTTAGGTGGAAGATAACTTGATAATCACCTTTCTTCTCTACACTTTTCACCCATTTGTTAATACCAGACTGATCTAGCGCTGGGTATTTTTTCAATAGGTCATAAGAATAAACAACATCATTGGCAGAAAAGGCTTTTCCATCAGACCATTTAACGCCTTCACGAATATCGAAAGTGACAGTCATTAGGTCATCAGACATTTTGAAATCTTTAGCAAGACGCATTACTGGTGTATTGCCGTGCATTTCATTAAAAATAACGAGTGGTTCATAAATGAAGTCAGTCGTTGTTTTTAAGTTAGTGGCACCAAGATATGGGTTGAAGTTTCGAACCATTGTAGGGTAGAAATCAGGCACAATAGTTAACTCACTGCGTTCTGCTGCTGTGGCAACTGAAGTAAAGCCTGTTGCAGCGACAGAAAGTACTGCTGCTGCGATTGCTGTTTTCTTGATATTGGTAAGCATAGCTGTTCCTTACTTTTGCTTTTGTATTAGCTTAATTAAAAGGAATGTCATCAATTGATAAACACTCGCTTAAGACCTACCTCATTAATGTCATTTCCTATGTGAGTGTGATGTTCTGTGACACTCTAGCGACATTTCAGAGTGGCCTGTAGGCCTTTGGCAACATAAGAAAACACCTTATCGTTGAAATCGTCAATTTCTATTCTCGTTAAATACGTTAAAAGAGAGTAGTTTCTCGTTAAAATCGTAAAAATATAGGTTTTGTGGTTAATATTTAATCTTTTTTGTTGCGTGACTCTTGTCACCTTTTTTGGGTTTTATCTGGTATTAAGTGAGTGCTTACTATCTTTGTTTTTCATTATTATTATGGTGTTTTGTGTTTTTTGTTTATTTGTTGATAATGATCACTATTCGATTTGTCTCTTTGTTTTTGTTGGAAAAATAATATTGCCGATTTGTTGTGAGTGGCTTCTCATTACCTATAAAAAATAAAAATAATGATTTTTAAATCGATATTTTGTTGAAATAAACAACAGTATTGGTGGTTTTTAATGTTGTTTATTTTAATCGAAAAATAAGTGTTTGAGCCAGTATTATCAAGAATAAATGATGCTTTAGTGACTCTATATCAATGATAAGTAGGTGACTCTTTATAGGGGGATAGGCTTTCTTTGGCCGGATGAGTTATAACAACTAATGGCTTATTTAGAATAACTGGAATGCAATAGCGATGGGCTTTAAAGAGGAAGAACAGAAGGTCATCATATATGGTGTTCTATAAGTATGGGATCGAGAAGGTGTTTTACCCATCGTAAAATCAAAGCCAGCATACTGATGCTGGCTTTTGTTGTGACAACGGTAGAGGCTATTTTGTTAGGTGGTAATAAGCGTTTGTAGCTTCTCTCTGCAACTTAATAATTGCTGTCGTTGAGGCGTTTCTGATGACGTATGCTGTAAAATATAGTCAATGGTATTCAGCACGGTACGCCAGCGAGGTGTTTTCGGTAAGGTTTCGATTCTTAAGTACTTATCTAACGTTCGGGTTTGTAAAGTACTACGATCAAGGTATACGCGCCATAGGCCACTTTGTTCCGCTAAATTAAATTTAGTTTGGCCGCTATCTGATTCCCAATAATCCAGTGCACAGTTCATCGTCTCGACTAATATTTCACGCATTAACTGCTGTTTATCTTCGCTTTTATTTGACACTTTATCGGCTAGACGTGTGAACTCCCCGCCTAATTCTTTTAATTGTTGGAGTTTGTTTTTATCCCCTTCAAAGGCGTAGCTTGAGAGCGCTTCAATTGCCGTTTCTAGATTATCAATACGTTGAGCATTCACGCCACCGCCTACGTTGAATATATAGATGTATTTTAAGCCAGACCCTTCAGGTAAGGTTAAAATATCGGTCTTGATATGCTCTCGTTTATCTTCAATGAAAATGTCGACTTCACCGCAGAAATGTTCTTGAGCAGTTTTAAGAAATTTCGGTGCAATAATTTCATCGGCTTGGGAGCGTTTAAGCTGTTCTGGCGTACGCTTGAATAACTTGGCTGCTGAATCATTAGCAAAACGAACTCGACCATCCTCTCGAACACAAATGATGGCTTCCGGTGCGGATTCTAGCTGCTCTAGTAAGCGACCTTGAGTTTCCAGCAAGCTAGCCTCTACTTGTTCACGAATTCGTAACTCTTGTTGTAATTGAGCATTTTCAAGGCGGCGAATTTCCGCTTTACTCGCCGTTAAATGCGCACGAATACGAGCCGCTAACTCTTGCTTGTTAAAAGGTTTGGTGAGGTAGTCGTTTGCCCCGCAATCAAAGCCTTTGATCCTGTCACTGGTTTGGCTTAATGCGGTTAATAAAATCACGGGGAGTTGACCATGATCATATTGTTGGCGAATTTCTTGGCAGGCTTCATAACCACTCATGCCCGGCATCATAATATCGAGCAACACCAATTCAGGCTTTTCTTCTTCAATTAATTGGATGGCACTCAGTCCATCACTCGCAGTACGAACTCGGTAGCCTTCTAAGCGCAAGAAGCTATCTAAAATTTGTAGGTTGACCGGTTCATCATCAGCAACGACTAATAGTGGGCCATCTGGATTTTGCGGTAAGGAAGAATCATCAATATTGACAAAGTTATGCGCATCCGGCACCTGAAAGTGACTCTGTAATTCATTTTGTTGATAATGGTCAATTTGCTGCTGGTTTGCGATAGGCAAAGAGAAGCTAAAGGTTGTTCCTACCATTGGCTGGCTACTGACATATAGAGTGCCGCCCATAAGCTCAATTAATTGACGACTAATCGATAATCCAAGCCCTGCACCTTGGCGATAACGGCTTGCATCTTGTCCTGCTTGAATCAGTGGCTCAAAAATATGTTCGAGCTGATCAGCCGGGATCCCTTGCCCCGTATCGACGACTTGAATTCGAACTTTTTGTTCTAGTATGGTTGCCGAGATGATGATCTTACCTTCGGAGGTATATTTAATGGCATTACCGACCAAATTATACAGTACTTGCTCTAAGCGTTGGGCGTCGGCTAATACTAGAGGTAGCTCTTGTGGCGTTTGATTAATAATGCGAATCGGTTTACTACCCAGTAGGTGTTTAGATAACTCTAGTACCAATTGAGTGGTTGCTGTTAAATCAACCGTAGTAGTTTGAATATCAAGATTGCCATAACGCATTTTATGGTAATCCAATAAATCATCAACTAGAGTGGCTAAGCGTTGGCCGCTATTGATGATTATCGAAAGTTGATGCTTTTGATTCGCAGGAATAGGGCCGTTAGATCCTGAGTTTAATGCTTCTGCAATCCCGACCATCCCATGTAGAGGGGTTCTTAATTCATGTGAAGTGGTGGCTAAAAACTCATCTTTTAATTTATTCGCTAGATGCAATTCATCATTTTGTTGACGGATGATTTTGATATTGTCTTCGAGCTTGGTGTTTTGGTCGCCGATTAATTCTATCTTGTCTTTGATTGAACGTTGCATACGAGCAAAGCTAGTAGCGAGTCGGCCTATCTCATCTTTACGATCAATATTAATAATATCTTGTGATAAATCACCAGCGGAGACTCTTTCTGCCACCCAAGTTAATTTAAGCAAAGGTCGGGTAATAAAGTTCGATAGGTAGTGAGAACAGATAAACACCACAATAATGCCAATTAGCATCACAATATAAAAAATATGCTTTAACTGTTGAACGCGCGCGTAGGCATCTTTTTCTGGCAATTCAATGATTAAAGCCCAAGTCTTATCTTGTATTTTAATTGGGGTGTAAGCGGCGATAATTTCTTCATCGAGGCTGTTGGTAAAAGAGCCTACTGCTGTTTGCCCGGCTAACGCTTTTGTGACGACTTCATTACTGGCATTAATTTGCTCGGAAGTGATCCCTTGGATTTTGGCTTGCTGATCGGTGCCAACCAGTAACTTGGTCACATCCTTATTATTGTCTGCTACTGTGTTGGTTAAGGCAGTACTTGGCAATTTAAACATCGCATAACTGTGTAAGTAGCCTTGCTGAATGATCGGCGCGCCAATCCATAGGATCTGTTCGCCATTTTGATTGGAAAAGTCAGACAATATAATAGGGGTGTAGTCTTCGTTATTTTTACGTGACTCTTTAACAGCTGCGATCAGTTGTTGAAAGGTTGTACCTAAAGGCGAATCTTTATACTTACCCGAAATCAAGTTAGTGCCAAATTCATCGTTCTTGTTAACTGAATAAGCAACGTCACCTTCTAAATCAACCAATAAGATATCGGTGAAATCGGAGCGTTTTAAAATATCAACATAAGCCCAGTGGTAACGTTTATGCAGTAATCGATAACGCTCGGTGCTGGCATAGTTAGGTGATCCTGGCAATACTGAGGTTTTTATTTGATCGCCAGAGCCAGGAATATAACGTTGTTGCGCATTTGTGCGAACTTGCTCTGGTGTGTCGCCTAGTTTGTTAAATGCACTTATTAATCCATAAAAGCGTCCGCCGCTTGCATAGGCGAGCTCTGAGCGCACCATGCCCATCACTTCGGACTCTTTAGATTTTAAATAATCGTTAATTTGTTGTTTTTTTGTGTCGCGAACTGAGGTCAAATATGAGGTGCTTTGTTCTTGCAGGTCTTGGGTGTGAGAATGAAGGAAAAACAGACCAATAATCGTGAGAGGGGTAAGACTTAAAACCAGAAAGGCCACCATTAAAGTGTGTTGAAGTCTTTGAAATTTATGAGTCTTATTGGACTTAAACATGATGATACTGCTTGCCTGTTCTAGGTGAATAACTTAAAAAAGCTGACTAAAGTTACTTGAGCTTAGTTTAGCTTAGGTCTAATAAAGAAGACACACTGTAGATAATATGCCTTTTTACTATTTTATGCGCGAATAGTTAAGCAAACTTGATTTTCGACAGTAAAAAAGGTGATCGACCGCTATGAATACCAATAAATTGTCAAAATTGTGGGCTAAGTTCAGATAATAAAAAACGTGATATTTGAGAGTTTAAATATCACGCTATTAGAGTCAATTGAGGTGTGAGGTTATTTCTGAGCGGAGTATATTGAGAATTTGGTATTTTTATCGAGTGTGATGCATTCGCCAAAAGCCTTTTGAATAATCGGAGGGTATTTCAGGAAATTATTGGCCACTATGATCATTTGACCTGCATGGGATAAGTAGTTCGGCGCTTGGGAAAGCAAGTTTTCTGCTGCAGAATAATTGGTATCTAGTCCTGAATGGAAAGGTGGGTTGCTAATTAAGTAGTCATATTTTCCTGTGATATCGGAATAGATATCTGAGGCAAATACGGTTCCTTTTAAGCCGTTTGCTTGTAAGGTTGCTTTACTTGATTCAATCGCAAGCGCACTGATGTCGCACATTTCCAGTGAGATGTTTGGGTTACGAGTTGCCATAACACTGCCGATCACACCCGCACCACAACCAAAATCGAGTACTCGCCCTTTTAATTTAGGTAAGGTTGCTAGTAGTAGTTCACTCCCTTTATCAAATTCACCATGGCTAAATACACCCGGTAAACTTTTAATGGTTAAGGTATCTTGACCTATGGTAATCGGGTAGCTCTTGTACCATTCCGATAGAGTGAAAGGCTTCGCCGGAGTTTGACATTGTCCCCAATAAAATGAACAACGTCTGGCAGAGTCATACTTTTTGATGATGCCATATTGGCTAAACATCTTTTCGATACTTTTTACACCAGATCGGTTTTCACCAATGACACAGATTTCGGTATTGACACCCAGTTTGTCCATCAACATCGCCAGTAAATATTTGGCTTCGGCTTTCGCTTTTGGCCAATATAACAGCAGCATATCTGCCTGAGTGTCGGCTTCTAGCTGCGAACCAAAGTATGATTGTATATTTGGCTGTTGTTCAAATTTTTTATGGTAACCGTAATGGGTAGTGAAAATGGATACCGACTCACAATGATTGGCCAATTCAAGACAAAATAAATCTTCCGCTTCGCCGGCAATTAATACATGTTTGCCGTGAAAGAATTCGAGTTGACGTTGTGCAATTTGGCTTGGCGCTGTGTAAGTGGACATGAATTTTCTACCTAGTAATAAAACAGGCCTGATTTTCTCATAATCAGGCCTGGATACCAATCGAAACAATCGTGTGTGGTTTCTCTACCCAAGTGAATTCAGAATCTTGAAGTGACTTGAGTATATAGCGTTAGCTATTATCTTGCATATTGAGGAAGTGCTTAAATTCTTCTTCGTACATTTTAAATAACACTATGGTTATCGCAAAAATGAGCGGGCCATAGATCAAACCGATCAAGCCAAATAGCTGAATACCACCTAGTAGGGCAAAGAAGATCATCAAGGTATCCATACCTGCACTGCCTTGCATTAATAATGGGCGCAATAGATTATCGATGGAACCAATTACGGAAATTCCCCATACCACAATGAAAATCGCCCAGGTGATCTCTCCGGTGAGAAATAGATAGCCAGCCGCCGGTACCCAAACTAATGCGGTTCCGACTACTGGAATGAAAGAGGCCGCCCCGATCATGGTGCCTAAAAATAGACCGGGTAGTCCAACAATCCAGAATGCCAATCCACCCACCACCCCTTGGGCAATAGCGGTTAGGAAAGAGCCAAGTACAGCCGATTTAGAAACTTGTTCAATCTCGCTTAATAGACGATCTTCTTGGCTGCGTGATAACGGCAGAATATGTCGCATGCCATCAACCAATCTTTCTTGATCGCGCAGTAGAAAGAACAATACAAACAACATCAAAAAGAAGTTCATAATAAAGTTGGTAGCATCACCCAAAATCCCGGCACTGATAGAGACTAAAGTGCTTCCAAATTGAGAGATAAATCTTGCCGCGCGCTGAGCTAATTGCTGAGGATCGATATTATCAAAAGGTAGATAGTGATTAATGATACTTAAACCTTTCACCACATAAGGTTGCGCCAATGCTTCTTGAATACCGCCATGGGTCGCCCAAGCATAGACGGTTTGCGATAAGTTGGCTCCTTGCTGAACGATCGATGCGAAAATGGCGAGCAAAGGAAGTACGATCACAAAGGTCAGTAATAAGCAGGAAAGAAAAGCGGTGCTATTCCGGTGATTTGGCCAGCGTAAATTTAATTTATTGTGTAATGGGAACACTAACAAAGAAATAATAAATGCCATGATGATCGAGTTTAGATAAGGCGTGATCAATAAGTAGCAGGCATAAGCTGCGCAAAGTAGGGCAATGATCAGCACCCAATGTGTGGCTGTCATTCTAAATTTTGTGGGCATGGATCTTCCTTGCGTAATGGTAGTCATCAGGAGTATGTTGTTACCAAAAGATAAGCGGTAACATTATCGCTATTATAATGGCGACAATTGGTAATGTGATCAATCGAAGATTTTGAGATAGCGGTGTTAATGAATACGATGGGAGTATAGTGATGGGCTGTTGTGATAATAAAAATGGCTGTAAGAGTAAATCGAAGAAGTCGATTCCATGGTTTGCGCTATTGATTTCAGTATTGGCTATTTTAGTGGTACTTAATTGGCATTAATGAGTCGCTGGTAAATAAAAAGCGCTAGAGCAACTCTAACGCTTTTCTTCATTGACTTCTGGGAAGCGAGATTACTTATCTTCCGCCATCACAGCAAAGCAACGTTCAGCCGCTTCAATGGTCGCTTCAATTTCGCGTGATGAGTGAGCCAGTGACATAAAGCTTGCTTCAAACGCTGAAGGTGCAAGGTAAATACCGTGCTCTAACATCAGGTGGAAGAAACGTTTAAAACGCTCAGTATCACACTTGGTCACATCTTCGTAGCAGGTAATGGTTTTTTGCTCGGTAAAGAAGAAACCAAACATGCCGCCAACACGGTTAACGGTAAATGGAATACCATATTTTTCAGCCGCTTTCTTTAAGCCTTTGGTTAACTGTTTGGTTCGCTTAGCAAGGCGAGCTTCATTTTCTTCACCTTGTAACTCTTTTAAGCAAGCTAGACCCGCCGCCATTGCGATTGGGTTACCTGATAATGTACCTGCTTGATAAACAGGGCCGGTTGGTGCGATATATTGCATAACATCTTTACGGCCACCGAAAGCACCGACAGGCATACCGCCACCAATGATTTTTCCAAGGGTCGTTAAGTCAGGCTTAATATCGTAGTAATCTTGTGCGCCACCTTGAGCAACACGGAAACCTGTCATTACTTCATCAAAAATCAGTAGTGCTTTGTGCTCGTCACAAATGTCACGTAGACCTTCTAGGAAGCCTTCAACCGGTGGAATGCAGTTCATGTTGCCGGCAACAGGCTCAACAATGATACAAGCGACTTGCTCAGGATTAGCTTCAAATAAAGCGTGTACCGAGTCTAAATCATTAAAGGTTGCGGTTAAGGTGTGCTTAGCAAAATCAGCAGGAACGCCTGGAGAGCTAGGTTGACCTAGAGTTAATGCGCCAGACCCCGCTTTTACTAATAAGCTATCGGCGTGACCGTGATAACAACCTTCAAATTTTAGGATTTTATCGCGACCAGTAAAGCCACGCGCTAAGCGAATCGCGCTCATGGTTGCTTCAGTACCAGAGCTTACCATGCGAAGTTGTTCCATTGATGGCACCATCTCTGAAACTAATTCGGCCATTTTGATTTCAGTTTTGGTCGGAGCGCCAAAGCTTAAGCCGCGCTCTGCTGCTTTGATAACGGCATTGCGAATCGCTGAATTATTATGGCCAAGGATCATCGGGCCCCAAGAACCCACGTAATCAATATAAGCTTTGCCATCGGCATCAAAAATTAATGCACCATCAGCACGTTCAATAAATAGGGGATCACCACCCACACCGTTAAAGGCTCTTACTGGAGAGTTAACGCCACCTGGAATGGTTTGTTGGGCTTTTTGGTATAGTTCAGCAGACTTGCTCATGCTCTATCCTTAAATAATGCTATTTCTTTGCTGCTCTATCGGCTGAAAAGTCAGAGCTCGAGCAGATGAGATAATTTCAGTCGCATTGTATCTAAGCTGACGAGTTTTGCACTTTTTTCACCGAGGTTTTTGGCTATGGTTGGGATTTTCGGAGAAAAGGTCTAGTTTTTAGTAGAAAAAAGCCAATCCTGTTTCTGTTAAGTTACTAGGCTATAGTTTAATTTCGATTAACTCACGATGAATACTTGAACGATAAGGTCAGGTATTAGATAATCAAGTCATCTGAAATTCATTTCAATGATGAAGTGTGTTCTACCCAAATCGTCGTGCCAAGTAGATAACTTGGTAACAACGCTAATGAGAGAGGTCGTCATGAGCGATGAGCAATTACCATTATCTTTTTCTGACACTGCAGCGTCTCGCGTTAAAATGCTGATTTCTGAAGAAGAAAATCCAGATCTAAAATTACGCGTGTATATTACTGGCGGTGGTTGTAGTGGTTTCCAATATGGTTTTACTTTTGATGAGAAGGTAAATGACGGCGATATGACGATTGTTAAGCAAGGTGTAACATTGGTGGTGGATCCTATGAGCTTACAGTATCTAATTGGTGGAGTGGTTGATTATACCGAAGGCCTTGAAGGTTCTCGCTTCTTCGTGAACAATCCAAATGCAACGACAACTTGCGGTTGTGGTGCATCATTTAGCGTTTAACTGCAAAACCTAAACTTAAGACGTTTATAAATAATTCCAAGTAAAATGCCCCGTTGATAATTAAATTAACTGGGTATTTTTTATTTAATGATATACCCAGTCACTTGGGTATATCAGTTTTGATTATTTATCTTGAGCAATTAAACGATGATCGTACTGGTTTAACTTATCAAGCTGCTGCTTGGCAAGTTTAACAAAACGGGTTTTTTTGTCACCGGTTAGCGATCTTGATTGAGGTAAATCCACGGTTCTTGGGTTCTTATGTATGCCATGGACCAAAAATTCATAGTGTAAGTGAGGGCCGGTTACGCGTCCGGTACCTCCCAATGTTCCTATGGTATCGCCTTGTTTAACTCGTTGCCCCGTTTTCACTAATCGCTTTTTCATGTGCAAGTACTTGGTTATATAGGTACTGCTATGGCGAATGAATACATAGTTACCGTTAAATTGGTTATAGCCTGCCTTTTGAACAATACCATCACCAGCTGCCCAAATTGGAGTGCCTACTGGTGCAGCATAGTCGGTGCCCCTATGTGGGACCACTTTACCTGTTACTGGATGACGTCGAGTTGGGTTAAAGTTTGAAGTGACACGACGAAAATCAATTGGTGAACGTAAAAAAGCTTTTTTCATTGCTCGACCGTCGGGAGTGTAATAGTTACCATCTTCTGGGTTGAGTACCGCTTTAAATGTTGCTCCTTGGTTAGTAAATACTGCTGCTAGAATCTTTCCGCCACCAATATTTTTACCTTCGACAAATTGCTCTTCAAATAACACTTTAAAATTATCACCAGCACGAATATCTAGTGCGAAATCGATATCCCAACCAAAAATACCAGCCAATGACATTATTTGGTTTGCCGTTAAGCCAGATGTCACCGCAGCATTCCAGAAATTAGAAGTAATGGTCGCTTCCGCATGGTTGAAATGTTTATTGATTTCTTTTTTCTCAATATGCGATTGAAAGCCATCTTTGGTTTTTGAAATGCGAAAAGACTCGTAAGCCGAGATTGGTCGGATTAACTGAGTAAACTCATGGTTTTCATTAAAACCAAAAATGAGTTTATCGCCAGGACGTAGGCGTGAGAGTTGATTCTCAATATCTTTATTAGAAGATACTAATTGATAGAGTAATTGAGCTGATAAACCAATGCGATTAAAGAGTAGAGCTGTGCTTTCGCCTGATTTAACCGTGTAAGTTTCCCAGTCTGTAAACACTTTTGGTGGGCCTTGCTGAATAAAGATGTCTTCAGGAATAACCAGTGGATAATGTTTACCTACTTTTAAGCGAGGTTCATGTTGGGTTAACTCTTCCATATCAGGTAAGGAAAACGTCACGATAACGGTTAAAGCACTGATAAATCCGATCAGTACTTTATGAAAAATAGGTAGTTGGCTAATGAATGCGCGCATTATTAAAAAAAATTCTGTTATTAAGGCAATTAATTGCTCGGAAAAATAAGATGAGTCAGTCTAACTGGTTTCCAAAAACAGCGCTATTGCGTATTATGTTCTGATACGTATTTTTACAGAATTGTTGGAGTAAACCTAAATGTCGAGCATTGAAGCGGCACTGGCTGAAATTAAGCGTGGTGTAGAAGAACTAATTCCAGAAGAAGAACTGATTGCCAAATTAAAAGAAGGCCGCCCACTAAGAATTAAATTGGGTGCTGATCCTACTGCGCCAGATATCCATTTAGGCCATACTGTTATTTTAAATAAGTTACGTGCCTTCCAAGAGCTAGGCCACGAAGTAACGTTTTTGATCGGCGACTTCACCGGTATGGTTGGTGATCCAACGGGTAAAAATACTACTCGTCCACCATTGACTCGTGAAGATGTTCTCGCCAATGCTGAAACTTATAAACAACAAGTGTTTAAGATCCTAGATCCTGCGAAAACCAAAATTCAGTTTAACTCTGAGTGGTTATCGGAACTTGGTGCTGAAGGTATGATCCGTTTAGCGGCGAATCAAACCGTTGCTCGCATGCTTGAGCGTGATGATTTTAAAAAGCGTTACTCAAGTAATCAGCCAATTGCTATTCATGAATTTATGTACCCTTTACTACAAGGTTACGATTCTGTTGCGATGGAAACCGATGTTGAATTGGGAGGTACTGACCAGAAGTTTAACTTGTTGATGGGACGTGAATTGCAAAAATCTAATGGTCAGAAGCCACAGGTAGTACTGATGATGCCTTTGTTGGTCGGTTTAGACGGCGAGAAGAAAATGTCTAAATCTGCCCACAACTACATTGGTGTGAGTGAATCTCCGACTGAAATGTTCGGTAAGATCATGTCTATTTCTGATGTGTTAATGTGGAGCTACTACGAGCTTCTTTCTTTCCGTCCATTAGAAGAAATTGCACAATTTAAAGCTGATGTGGAAGCCGGTAAAAACCCACGTGACGTGAAGATTTTGTTAGCCAAAGAAATCATTGCACGTTTCCATAGTGAAGCCGATGCAGACGCGGCGGAGCAAGAGTTTATAAACCGTTTCCAAAAAGGTGCGATGCCAGATGAAATGCCAGAGTTTGAATTTGAATCCGGTATGGCCATTGGTAACGTATTAAAAGAAGCAGGCTTAGTCGGTTCAACATCAGATGCCATGCGCATGATTCGTCAAGGTGCAGCAAAAATTGATGGTGCGAAAATTGAAGATACTAAGTTAGTACCAGAAGTAGGTACTGCGGTGTATCAGGTTGGTAAACGCAAGTTTGCACGTATTACTATCAAGTAATACCGCTTAGTTATATCAATAAAAAGGGAGCCAATGCGCTCCCTTTTTTGCCTATTGTCTCGCCTTTATTTATATTTTTATATCAAGCGAATTAGCTTTTCATTGATAAGGTGGGCAGAGATAGGTGCCAACGTATAGCCGCTAAACGAATGCTGAGTGTTGTGGCTACCCCTAGTAAAAAAGCTGGTTGAGATGGGAGACCAAAATATAAAGCAGCGGTATGGGTGATCCCGCCAGCGATACACGCAGTCGCATAGATCTCACTTCTCAGTACCATTGGGATTTCACGGGCGAGAATATCGCGAATAATACCACCGCCACAGCCTGTTAATACTCCCATAATCACAGCAATCATCATAGAGTCTTGCAGTAATAAGGTTTTTTCCACACCAATACCGACAAACACAGCTAAGCCAATGGCATCGCAAACTGGCAGAAAATACCAAGGCAGTTGTTTGGGTTGTCTGACGAGTAATAGTGTTGCTAGGCAGGTAATAAAAATTACCCATAAATAATTGTTATCGATGATCCAAAATACTGGCGTTGCACCTAACATCATATCGCGAATAGAGCCGCCGCCAATGGCCGTTACACTGGCGAGTACTACCATGCCAAAAGGATCCATTTTCAATCGAGCGGCAAGTAGTACTCCAGAAATAGCAAAGATAGCAGTGCCGAATAAATCAAACAAATACAGTAAGGTGATATCCATGAGGTATGGTCTTCGTTTGGGTCTGAGAAGGTTAAAGTTGGCGCAGATTCTACTGGTAAAAATCGTTCACGCCAAATGGTTATTTTGAACGAACTTTATCCAAATAAGCACACACTTGTTTTATTGCTTTTAGGCTACGCATGGTTGGACGTGATAACCAGTCTGGGTTAACCGACCAAATAAAACTATGTTTAACTGCTGGTATCTGCGTCCAATTTTGCCATGTAGTGTCATCGTTAGTGGCGAGATGGGAATGAAAAATCACCTCAGGTTGCAAAGCGATAACTTGTTCGACGCCAATTTGCGGATAAGCAACACGGGTCGTGGTTAATACATTTTCTCCGCCACAGATCTGAAAAATATCAGTTGGCCAATTAGGGTTAGTGACTGACATCATTGGCTTTTGGCTGAGTTGATAAAAATAGCGAACCTTGGCTTGATCGTGATACTGAGAGCGTAGTTGAGTTAACACAGCTTCAAATTTAGCGGCATTATTTTTCCCCAATGATGAGTCTTCTGCCCACTGGCTGAGTTGTCTCAGATTTTTGGGAATATCATCCAAGCTTTCAATCGATGAGTAGTAGATAGGAATGCCAAATTTTTCTAATTGATCGAGTTCACGAGAGTTTGCATTTTTTTTCCATGCGATCACGAGATCAGGTTGTAGCGCTAAAATACGTTCTAATTTGATGCCTTGATAATTAGCCACTTGCTCAATATCTTTGGCTTCTGGTGGGTAGTCACTAGCCTGGCTTACACCAATCAGTTTATCGCCAAGCCCTGCAGAAAAAGCGAGTTCGGTAGCATGTGGAGACAGGGTTATCACACGTTGTGCTACATGGGGGGAAAGTGGGGCGGCCAATATTTTTGAGGATAAAAAGAGCGTCAGTAACATTAGCGGTGTAACTGTACGAGCGTACATATTTTATGGTTTCCTCATCCTTGAGCTAATATAGCCATGAGAGATTTCATGGCTATATTGATACTCAAGCTATTTGCAGATAAATCACTTGGGTAGCAGCCTGTTACTTATTTCATTTGAGCAAGCATATTGAGCACCATCTCTGATGAACGTTTGGCGGCAAGCGGTAGAAACTCTTCGAAGCTCATTGGCGATTTTTTATCTGCCACATCAGAAATGGCACGCACGACTACGAACGGTGTACGGAACTGATGACAAGTTTGTGCAATGGCTGAGGCTTCCATTTCTACAGCAATCACATTTGGGAAATGCTGACGGATAAACGCTTGTTTTTCTGGCGTACAAACAAAGGCATCACCGGTACAAATTAAACCACGTACCGCATGAGTATCTTTCATACCTTGTAGTGCTTTTTCTACGATCTCAATTAAGGTTGGATCGGCAGTGAAAGCCGCTGGTTGACCAGCCATTTGACCGATTTCATAACCAAATGCCGTGACATCGGCATCGTGGTGACGAACTTCTGTTGAGATCACCACATCACCTAGATTTAAACTTGGATCAAATCCGCCAGCAGAACCGGTGTTAATAATGACGTCAGGTTGAAAGCATTCAATTAATAGAGTGCTACCGATACTGGCCGAGACTTTACCAATACCCGATTGTAGGAGGATTATTGTCACATTATTAATGCTGCCAGTATAAAAAGTGCAACCACCTTTGGTCGTTGTTTCACAGTCAACTAGTGATTCTTTTAGTATCGCAACTTCTTGTTCCATTGCGCCAATAATGCCAACTTTCATAATCTGTTTACTCTATATGGATCAAAGATGGCGGGATTGTAACATAACAGGTTTAATTTTAGGGGCTTGGTTTTAGTAAATTCGCGGCAATTAGTTTTTCGCGTAAGGCTTCTACACGGCTTTTGTTGACGCCAAAATCAGAGTAACCAACACGAGACTTTGAGCGAACCTGAAGCCATGTGCCTTGTTTGACAATATGAAGATCATCAACAAATCGAAAAATCAAACTGGTGGATTCTAAATGCAAGCATTCATCGGTTTTGTTGACCGTTTTAGTTCTTTTTAAGGTCAAGGCTACTTGCTCTATCTCATCGATAGTTGTTTCTTCTGAAATGAGTTCAAATGGGGTGACTTTATAATCATTTCTTAGCTCTTGAGTGGAAACGCAGTTAGGTTTCGAGCTGCATAGTAAATCGGGATTATTATCTTTCATAGCATAACTCTGAGTACAACTAGTAAGTAATATAACCATAGTTAAGGTGCTGAGTTTTCGCATCTTGAATTATCTTTTTAGTCTTAATATTTTGAACTGAAGTAACCATTAGTATATGAAAGCTTCTAGAAGTATACAAAAAAGCCCCGAATCAACGGGGCTTTATATATCAATATTATTGAGTTGCTTACGCAGATTTCATCAAAGAATCGGCTTTTGCTTCTAGGTGTGAGTTACCCATTAGGTATGCATCTACAGCACGAGCGCATTCACGACCTTCATTGATACAACGAACAACCAGTGATTGGCCGGTACGCATATCACCAGCTGCAAACACACCTTTTTGATTGGTAGCGTAACCTTCGGCTGCGACATTGCCTCGATCATCAAGTTTGATGTCTAATTGGGCAAGTACGCCGCTTGGCTCTGGATGTAAGAAGCCCATAGCTAAGAAAGCTTTGGTACATGGAATGACTCGTTCAGAGCCTTCCACTTCTTTAAATCCTGGGCGCTCACCTGGTTTGGCGTCATCCCATACAATGTCTGCAATGCGTAATTCTTTTACATTACCGTTTTCATCGCCAATAAACTCTTTGGTTAAAATATTCCAATGACGCTCACAACCTTCTTCGTGAGAAGTGGTGGTTTTCATGATCATTGGATATTGAGGCCAAGGTTGGTTAGCCGGGCGTTGCTCTGGTGGGATCGGCATGATTTCCACTTGAGTAATGCTTGCTGCACCATGACGGTTAGAGGTACCCACACAGTCAGAGCCAGTATCGCCACCACCGATAACCACAACATGATCATCTTTAGCGTGAATTTCTTCACCTTTTAGATCCATGTTGTTAGCGCGACGGTTGTTTTGACCTAAGAATTCCATCGCAAAATGAACGCCTTTTAGTTCGCGGCCCGGAATTGGTAAATCACGAGGAACTGTAGAACCACCGGTAAGTAATATCACATCAAATTCTTGACGCAATTGCTGAGCATTGATGTTAACACCAATATGAGCATTAACTTCAAATTTAACGCCAGCTTCTGCCATCAAGTCGATTTTACGGTCAATGACCTCCATACTGAGTTTAAAGTCAGGGATGCCAAAGCGTAGTAAACCACCGACTTTTTCATCACGTTCAAATACGGTCACTGAGTGGCCCGCGGCATTGAGTTGTTCTGCTGCTGATAAACCAGCTGGGCCAGAACCGACAATTGCAATGGTTTTTCCTGTGCGTTTACGAGGTTTGCGTGCTTTAGCAAAGCCTTCTTTATAGGCGCGCTCAGCAATGTTTTTCTCGATATTACAAATCGTAATAGGGTCTTGGTTAATACCTAGCACACAAGCGGTTTCACATGGTGCAGGACACACGCGACCAGTAAATTCTGGGAAGTTATTAGTGCTGCTTAGAATATTCCAAGCTTCTTCCCAGCTATCACGGTATACCGCATCGTTAAATTCAGGAATGATGTTCCCAATTGGGCAGCCGCTATGACAAAACGGCACGCCACAATCCATACAGCGGGATGCTTGAGTATTGATTTTTTCACCAAACTCCTCATCGAGTACGAACTCTTTATTGTCTTGTATACGAACACTCGGGTCGACTTTTTTTGGTAGCTCACGACCGTGCTCTAAAAATCCAGTAGGCTTACCCATTGATGGCCTCCAACTCTTCCTTGTTTGCGGCTTGTTTGCGCTTTTGCAATACAGCTTTGTAATCACGAGGCATAACTTTTGCCAAGCTTGCTAGGTTGTTTTCAAAATCAGCTAAGAAGTTTTGCGCCACTGTACTTCCAGTGTACTCAATATGCTTGGTCAGCATATCTTTAATGAACGCTTTATCTTCAGCTTCAATTGGATCGATATCCACTAACTCTGGGTTGAGCTTCTTATCGAAGTTACCATCTTTATCCCACACATAAGCCACACCGCCACTCATACCAGCAGCAAAGTTACGGCCTGTTGATCCTAGGATAATTGCTGAACCACCTGTCATATACTCACAACCATGGTCACCAACGCCTTCAACGACTACGTGTGCGCCCGAGTTACGAACGCAGAAACGTTCACCAGCCATACCTCGGATAAAGGATTGACCTGACGTTGCACCGTAGAAACATACGTTACCAACTACGATGTTATCTTCAGCCACCACTGTCGAACGGCGATCAGGGTAGAGTACTAATGTACCGCCTGATAGACCTTTACCCCAGTAATCATTGGCATCGCCTTCCACTTCAAACTTAACGCCTTTCGCAAGGAAAGCACCGAATGACTGACCAGCAGAACCGGTGAACTTAACGTTCATTGGTTTTGGTAGACCTTGGTCTTTATATACTTTCGAGATTTCATTCGACAGCATAGTACCCGTGCTACGGTCGGTATTGATGATAGGGAAGAGCGCTTCTACTGCTTCACCTTTAGTTAAAGCAGGTTGAGCCGCTTCAATTAACTTACGGTCAAGTACTGCTTCTAAACCGTGATTTTGCGGTTTCTGATTATAGATACCATCTTCAGCACGAGGTGGTTGAACATGCAGTACTGGGCTAAGGTCGAGGTTCTTATATTTCCAGTGTTGGATATCATCACGTACTTTAAGTTTGTGAGATTGACCAACCATTTCATCGATAGTACGGAAACCAAGTTCTGCCATTACTTCACGTAAACCTTCTGCCATGTATTGGAAGAAAGTCACGACATCTTCTACGCGGCCATCAAAGCGCTCACGCAAGGTTTTGTTTTGTGTTGCGATACCAACTGGGCAAGTGTTTTTGTGACACTTACGCATCATGATACAGCCTTCAACCACTAGTGCGGCCGTTGCCACGCCCCATTCTTCTGCGCCAAGTAGTGTAGCGACAGCAAGGTCACGAGGTGTTTTCATCTGACCATCAGACTGAACAACGATACGGTTACGTAGGCCGTTTTTCAGTAGGGTTTGGTGGGTTTCGGCTAGGCCAAGTTCCCACGGTAAACCAGTGTGACGGATTGAAGACATAGGTGATGCACCTGTACCACCATCAAAGCCAGCAATGAGAACGACATCCGCTTTTGCTTTTGCAACGCCTGATGCAATGGTACCTACCCCTGCTTCCGATACGAGTTTGACGTTGACACGACCGCCGCGGTTCGCATTTTTCAGATCGTAGATCAACTGAGCTAAATCTTCGATAGAGTATATATCGTGATGAGGTGGTGGGGAAATTAAGCCAACGCCTGGAGTCGAGTGACGAGTCGCCCCGATCCAATCATCTACTTTATCACCTGGTAGTTGACCACCTTCACCTGGTTTCGCGCCTTGAGCCATCTTGATTTGTAGCTCATCAGCGTTGGTTAGGTAGTAAGACGTTACACCGAAACGACCAGAGGCTACCTGTTTGATTGCTGAACGTTCCCAGTCACCATTAGCCTTTTTCTCAAAGCGAATTGGGTCTTCACCACCTTCACCAGAGTTGGACTTAGCGCCAATACGGTTCATTGCAACCGCGAGGGTTGAGTGAGCTTCGTAAGAAATCGAACCAAAACTCATTGCACCTGTGGCAAAGCGTTTCAGAATATTTTCAATGGGCTCAACTTCCTCAAGTGGGACTGAACCTGCTGGGTTTTTGATGAAATCTAACTGGCTACGTAGTGTTGCTGCGTTATCACCTTGATCATCAACCGTTTTCGCGTATTGCTTAAACTGCGCATAGTCTTTGTTGCGCGTTGATTGTTGCAACAATGAGATGGTTTCAGGGTTGAACAAGTGTTTTTCACCACGTTGTTTCCATTGATAAACTCCACCCACATCCAACATTTGAATTGGAATCTCGCGGGTTGGGTAACCGACACGGTGACGGATCAACACTTCGCGTGCGATATCGTCAATGGTTAAACCTTGAATACGAGAAACGGTACCAGTGAAGTATTTATCAACGACAGATTTACTAATACCAAGCGCTTCAAAGATTTGTGCGCCATGGTACGATTGTAGCGTAGAAATACCCATTTTAGAGAAAATCTTCAACAAGCCAGCATTGATGCCTTTACGGTAGTTGTTGAAATAGTCTTCAGTTGGGATTTCCGGATCAAGTTTTTTCTTCTTCTGAAGATCAACAATCGTTTCTGTGACCAAGTATGGGTTAACCGCATTGGCACCGTAACCGACGAGAGTTGCAAAGTGGTGCGTTTCACGAGCGTCACCTGTTTCGATCACGATGTCACACTTCGCCCGTAAGCCTTTACGGATTAAGTGGTGATGTACTGCGCCAACCGCCAACATGGCTGGAATTGCCGCATGGTTCGAGTTGGTTGCACGGTCAGTTAACAGAATAATTGAGTAACCATCTACCACTGCATCTTCTGCATATTGGCAAATACGTTTTAGTGCACGCTCTAATTTACCCGGCTCTTCGGTGGCACGGAAAACGATGTCTAATGTTTTTGCTTGCAAGTGCTCATTATCGATCGCACGTAGTTTTTCAAGTTCTTCATTAGATAAAACAGGGGACTCTAGCTCGACTTTTCGACAGTGTTCAGGCGTTTCAGTTAACAGGTTATGGTCACGACCTAGGTAGGTATTAAGTGACATGACCATACGCTCACGAATCGGATCGATTGGTGGGTTAGTTACCTGAGCAAATAGCTGCTTGAAGTAGTGCGATAAGTGCTGAGATTGGTGTGACAATATTGCTAATGGCCAGTCTGCACCCATTGACATAAGAGGTTCATAACCCGTTTCTGCGAGTACATGAATAATGTCGTTTACTTCTTCGCTAGTAATACCAAACGCCTGTTGATGTTGTAGCAAGCGAGCAGGAGAAGGTTGATGATGCATATTATCGGCATCAGGCAGAGTTTTTAGAGTGAGTAGGTTGTCTTGAACCCATTGCTCATAAGGTTTAGCAGTAGCAATACTATCTTTTACTTCTTCATCAGAAATAATACGACCTTGTTCTAGATCGGCAACAAAGATACGACCAGGTTGCAGGCGACCACGGTACTCAATGTTCTCTGGTGCGATTTCAACCGCCCCAGACTCTGATGCCATCACCAAGAAATCATCTTTGGTTACGGTATAGCGAGAAGGACGTAAACCGTTACGGTCTAAGGTTGCACCTACTTGGACACCATCGGTGAAACAAACAGAAGCCGGGCCATCCCAAGGTTCCATGATGTTGGCATGGTATTGGTAGAACGCACGACGAGCTGGATCCATGTTTTTATTTTCTTGCCAAGCTTCAGGGATCAGCATCATTAACGCGTGTGGCAAGCTACGGCCTGAAAGAACAAGAAGTTCTAGCGCCATATCAAAGTTAGAGGAATCCGAGCTACCTTCTTGGCAGATCGGCAACAACATGTCGATCTCTGCTTTTGAGAATAATTCAGATTCTAAAATGGCTTCACGTGCCTTCATCCAGTTTAAGTTGCCGCGTACGGTGTTAATCTCACCATTGTGGGCAATGTAACGGAATGGTTGTGCAAGACGCCATCTTGGGAAGGTGTTGGTTGAAAAGCGAGAATGCACAAGTGCTAACGCTGTCACCATAGTTGGGTTTTGTAGATCTAAAAAGTATTGAGGAACTTGATCTGTGGTGAGCTGCCCTTTATAAACCAAAGTCTTGTAAGACAATGAGTTGATATAGAAATCATCACCAATGTTAGACACGGACTCAAGACAGACGCGAACTGTGTAGTTGCGTAGCACATAAAGCTTACGTTCAAGCTCTGCTGGATCCACGCTTGGGCCACCAGAAATGAAAACGTGTTCAAATTGAGGTTCGGTGCTGAGTGGATCTTCGCCGATCATCGAATTATCGACTGGTAAAATACGGTATCCTAAAATTTCAAGATCAAGGCGCTTAGCATTGCGTTCTAAAATATCGCGACACTGTTGGCGTTTATGCTCATCTTTAGGGAATAGAACAACACCAACCCCATATTTTTCAAATGATGGGAGTTTGATACCGAGTTTGACGGCTTCTTCTAAAAGAAATTCATGAGGTTTTTGCAGTAAGATACCTGCACCATCACCACTACAAGGGTCACAACCTTGACCACCGCGGTGTTCCATGCGGGCTAGCATATCCAGCGCCTGTGTTACCACAGCGTGAGATTTACGGTTTTTTAAGTGAGCAACAAAACCGATCCCACAGGCATCATGCTCCAGCTCAGGAGTGTACAATCCTTGTGTACTTTGCTCTCTACTTACCATAGATACATCCTTCCAAGTTAAATGGCAGCTTAGCGAATCAGCGTCTATGCTTATCGACACGGCTACTTTGTCCTTTTATGTACTTATAATCTTCCTTACTGACATTGCTCGGTCTAGTAAGTGCGATTCCTTTCAATTATTCGCAGAAAAGTATTTGCGAAAAAAGTTGTTTCTTAGTTCCTTTTGGAAGTGATACAAAACACGAGTGGTTTTTTATTCTTCCATTAAAGGAAATGCTAGCGATTTATTCTTAAATGTTGACGTGACATCTATCACGAAAAACACAGCATCGTGCCTTCATCCTACATTTTTGTACTATGTAATTCCAACGAAAGTTACATAAAAATGACTAATTTTTTTTTCAGGATTTGCATATTAAAAGACTAAAGGACTGACTCGTGTGAGTAATATGCTGTTTTTGTGAATATATATTTACTTTCTCTTTGATCTTACTGAGATGGGAATTGGAGTTATATCCTTTATTGTTATCCGAGCTTCTCAGTTATACTCAATTTTTGCTTAAAAAGGTGTTTTGTATAGACTGAGCTTGTTCTTGCTTAGTTATATCTTGCTCTGCATTCTTTTCAGGAGTTTGAGTTCATCATGAATGTGTTAAAAAACCTTGCCCAGTATTATGTGGATTTATTAGTTAAACTGGGAATGGTTAAATTCTCTATGCTGCTGGCGTTGGCCTTAGTGTGCTTTTCAGTTTTATTACAAGCAGTCGTTAGCTTAGTGTTGACTGGGCGTATAGAAAATATTGTGATTATTCGCTCGGTATTTTTTGGTTTATTAATTACGCCTTGGGCGGTGTATTTCTTAACAGTTGTGGTTGATCAACTTGAAGAGTCTCGACAACGTTTAACTAAAATGGTCGATAAGTTGAAAGATATGCGTCAACGTGATCATCAGTTAAATATAGAGCTGCAAAATAATATACATAAGTTGAATCAAGAAATTAATGAAAGAAAGAAAGCGGAAGAAGCTCGTTTAGAGGTTATGCAAGATCTTGAAAATGAGGTTTACCAACGTGAAAAAGCACAAGTGGAGTTGGCAGAGCGTACCGCTTTATTACGCTCATTTTTAGATGCTTCCCCTGATCTCATTTATTACCGTAACACTGAAGGCCTGTTTTCCGGTTGTAACCGAGCTTTTGAGGAGCTAGTTGGATTAACAGAATCTGAACTGGTTGGGTTATCAATATACGATGTCTATAAAGATAATTCGACCCATCAACAAGTAGAAGAGACGGATAAAACGGTTTTTCTAGAGAATCGAGAATTGGCCTACGATCTATGGCTTGAATACCCTGATGGTAAAAAAGCGTACTTTGAATTTCGTAAATTGCCTTTTTATAATAAATCCAACCAATTGCTTGGTTTGGTTGGGTTCGGACGAGACATTACTGAGCGGAAGGCAGACCAAGATGCATTACTTAAAGCCAGCCAAGATAAAACCAAGTTTATATCAACGATTAGCCATGAACTAAGAACGCCGCTAAATGGCATTGTCGGTTTAAGTCGTATATTACTTGATTCAAAGCTCGATCAAGAACAAAGACAATATATGCAGACAATCAATATCAGCGCTATTACCTTAGGGCATATATTTAATGATGTGATTGATCTTGATAAGTTTGATCGTAAAGAATTAGAGCTTCTTCCTACCGCAACAGACTTCCATAGTTTTATTACTGATATTGAAACTATTTCCAGTTTAATGGCTGAACAAAAAGGCCTGATGTTTGAGCTCGATCGTCTAACTGAGCTTCCGCCTGCGATCATGGTAGATGCGACTCGATTGCGCCAAGTGTTGTGGAATTTAGTTAACAATGCGATGAAATTTACCAAGCAGGGTGGCGTGACTATTAATGTCAGTGCCGATGTAGACGGGGATGTTGCCAACATTGAGTTTGAAATCGAAGATACCGGTATCGGTATTCCAGATCATGAAGTCGATAATATCTTTGGTATGTACTATCAAGTGAAGTCAGGTAAAGATAATTTACATGCAGTCGGTACCGGAATTGGTTTAGCTGTTTCTCAAGAGTTTGCTCATCGTATGGGAGGTGAAATTAGCGTCTCAAGTGAACTAGGGTTTGGTAGTACTTTTGTGGTGTCGATTTGTGTGCCTATCACGCAATTAGAAGAAGCTATTGGTCATATGGAATCTCAACCTAATCTACGTATTTTTATGGTGGAAGATATTGAGTTAAATATTACGGTGGCTCGCTCTGTATTGGAAAACTTAGGGCATAATCTTGATGTGGCAATGTCAGGAGAAGAGGCGCTTAGATGCTTTAAACCAGAAGATTATGATTTGGTCTTTTTAGATATTCAATTGCCCGATATGACAGGCTTTGATATTGCTCAGCAGCTTCGACAAACGTATTCCCAGCTACCACCATTAGTCGCTTTGACTGCCAATGTTATGACAAACAAACAAGAATACATTGAAAATGGCATGGATGGTGCGATCAGTAAGCCATTATCGATTAAGGATATTAATCAGGTAGTGGGGGATTTTTTTGGAAGTAAATCTTCTGGGGCTAAATCTGTCCCTAAAATAGAAGTAAACTCACCAAATATGGAAAGAGGAAGTCAGCAAGAGAAAACTCAACGATCGGTGATTGACACTGAAATGTTGCTCTCTTATCTTGATATCGTTGGTAAGCAGCCGGTTTTAGATAGCCTATTGATGTTTGAACAAACCATTCCTGATTATATGCAGCAGCTTAATCAGTATTTAAGTGTTGGTGATGATGAGAATTTAGTATCTGAAGCGCACAAAATAAAAGGTGCGGCGGGCTCGGTTGGTTTGCAACGCATTCAGCAACTCGCTCAGCTCGCTCAAACACCTGAAGCAGAAGGATGGCGAGAAAATGTCGCAAGCTGGATAGAGAAAATGAATCAATATTACCAGCAAGATATTAATACCTTGAAGCAATGGATAGGGCAATATACTAAGTAACTTAGATATAGTTATAAAACAAAAGGCCCCGCACTTTCTTTAATAAAGAAGTGCGGGGCCTTTTAGTTGGCGAGTGTTTTAAGCTTGATTATTCGCTTAGTTCACCACAGAAACGATAACCTTCACCGTGAATTGTTGCGATGATTTCAGGAGTATCAGCGATTGATTCAAAGTGTTTACGAATACGACGAATCGTTACGTCAACAGTGCGGTCGTGTGGTTTCAATTCACGGCCGGTCATTTTCTTCAATAGATCGGCACGAGTTTGAATTTTGCCTGGGTTCTCACAGAAGTGTAATAATGCGCGGAACTCAGAGCGCGGTAGCTTATAGTTTTCGCCCATAGGGTTAATTAATGAGCGGCTATTGATATCTAGCACCCAACCGTTGAATTCATATTTTTCAACCGTACGTTTGTCTTCTTGCGCATCACCACTGTGCATAGAACGTTGCAATAAGTTACGAGCACGAATAGTTAATTCTCGAGGGTTAAATGGTTTTGTTATGTAGTCATCAGCTCCGATTTCTAAGCCTAATATTTTATCAACTTCGTTATCGCGACCGGTTAAGAACATAAGCGCAACATTCGCTTGCTCTCTTAGCTCACGAGCCAGAAGTAGGCCATTTTTACCTGGTAAGTTGATATCCATAATCACCAAGTTAATTGAGTTTTCGGATAAAATCTGGTGCATGTTGTCGCCATCAATGGCCTCAAAAACAGTATATCCTTCGGCTTCAAAAATAGTCTTCAGAGTATTACGTGTGACTTGTTCATCTTCAACGATAAGAATTTGTGGGGTATGCATAGGAGTACCTAAATCATGACTTTAAATGGTTTATACCCTTCGTACTTGAAGTCGCATCTTTATTGACGGCGTTTATTCACCCCAACCACATGGGCGAGCTATGCTCATGGGGATTCATTAACTTGTCACCTCTATGCAATTCCAATTACCTTGAGTACATTAATTCTAGATAAAAATAACATTTTGCTAGCAACTATATTTACATCATGGGAGTCATTAGCATTAAAACAGTTTACAAACACAGCTTTAATATAGATAAAACAGAAATAGTAGCTGAATTGTTGATTATGGGTTTGAGTCTACAGTCTTAACAGCTTGCTAACAATAAGTGAATATAGCCTAATTCTCGGTTTGTTGATTTGCATCAATCAGTTTGAAAGAAGAATGTTAAATCTCAGTGACCGTTATTCTATTTATGATTATTTTATTTAGAGATAGATAGGGAGCTGGAATTGATGAGAGATGACTATTTTGTGTCTTTAGTCTGTATTTTTGAGCAAAATGAGAATAAAGGTAACTTTTCATTGACTCTTGGTCTTTAAATCGGTAAATGTAGAGATAGTTGATAACAAATAAGACATAGACTATGACGTTTTTAACCAGCACCACCATTATTATGACCTCAATTATGACCGACACCATTAATGTTGGGGCAGGCTGGTAAGCGAAAGTTTTCAAAAAAAGGCCTGTATCCCACCAGATACAGGCCTTTTTTTATGCAAATTTAGAAGTGAAATTTTGGAGGAAGGGATGCGAGTACTAAAATTTGGAGGGTCTTCACTGGCCGATGCTGACCGATTTTTAAGGGCAGCAGATATTATTATTAACAATGCTCAACAAGAAGATTTGGCCGTAGTGCTATCTGCTCCGGGTAAAACGACCAATAAACTGGTTGCTGTGATTGAAAATACGCTAAAGAATGGTGAAGCAGAGTTATTAATTAATGACTTAGAACAATCATTTTATATTCTTTTCGAGCAAATCAAACAACAAGTCGAAGGATTGGAATACTTAGCGTTTGATACTCAAGTTAAGACCTCAATGAAGCAACTTCGTCAATATGTGCATGGTATGGCGCTATTGGGAATGTGCCCCGATCATGTCAATGCGCGCATCATCAGTAAAGGTGAGCGTATTTCGATTCAATTAATGAAAGCGGTTATCGAGGCGAAAGGTAAACTAGCGAGCTTAATTGATCCGGTTGAATATCTATTTGCTAAAGGCGATCATTTAGAAGCTATGGTTGATGTCGATATCTCGACAGGAAATTTCCAGCGTAAACCTCTACCAGCAGGTCATATAAATATCATGCCTGGCTTTACTGCCGGTAATGCTAAGGGAGAGTTGGTTACTTTGGGCCGTAATGGCTCTGACTACTCTGCAGCGGTCTTGGCAGCGTGTTTACGTGCCGATTGTTGTGAAATCTGGACGGATGTAGACGGTGTTTATAACTGTGACCCTAGATTAGTTGAAGATGCACGATTACTGAAATCGCTAAGCTATCAAGAGGCGATGGAGCTATCTTATTTTGGTGCTTCAGTACTTCACCCTAAAACCATCGCTCCTATTGCTCAATTTCAAATTCCTTGCTTAATCAAAAATAGCTTTAATCCTCAAGGCGCTGGTACCTTAATTGGTCAAGATACTGGTGAAGATAATCTTGCGATCAAAGGAATTACCACCTTAAGCCAATTGACAATGGTCAATGTTTCAGGTCCAGGTATGAAAGGCATGGTTGGCATGGCGAGTCGCGTATTTGGTGCAATGTCGACATCGGGTGTTTCTATTGTCCTGATTACTCAATCATCATCGGAATACAGCATTAGTTTTTGTATTGAAGGGCAAGATAAAGAGAAAGCCGAGCAAGCCTTGCAAGAGGGTTTCGAGCTTGAGTTAAAAGATGGCCTACTTGACCCGATTGAATTTACCGATAATGTTGCGATTGTAACCTTAGTCGGTGACAAGATGCGTACTGCCCGTGGTGTGGCTTCTCAATTTTTTGCTTCACTTGCTGAGGTGAATGTGAATGTCGTCGCCATTGCTCAAGGCTCTTCAGAGCGTGCGATTTCTGCTGTTATTCCAGAAGATAAAATTTCAGTCGCCATTAAAGCTTGTCATGAGAATCTATTTAATTCTAAGCACTTTTTAGATGTATTCGTGGTTGGTATTGGTGGTGTTGGTGGGGAGCTGGTGGATCAATTCCAGCGTCAACAAGCCAAATTGGCAGAAAAAGGCATTGTAATTCGAGTGTGTGGTTTGGCTAACTCGAAAGGACTACTACTTGATAGTGATGGTTTGCCGCTAGAAAATTGGCGTGACCGTATGGCGCATGCCAGTGAGGAGTTCAGCCTAGCGCGTATGATCGCTTTGGTACAACGTAATCACATCATTAACCCAGTACTCGTTGATTGTACTTCGAGTGAATCTATCGCCAATCAATATACCGACTTCTTAGCCGCAGGCTTCCATGTGGTGACACCAAATAAGAAAGCCAATACTGCGAGTATGAGTTACTACCATCAACTACGAGAAACCGCGAGAAGCACTCGTCGTAAATTGATGTATGAAACAACTGTAGGAGCGGGTTTACCGGTTATTGAAAACCTACAAAACTTGATCTCAGCGGGTGATGAATTAGAAAAATTTAATGGTATTTTATCCGGTTCGCTATCTTACATTTTTGGCAAGCTAGATGAAGGTATGACGTTAAGTCAAGCAACCAATATCGCCAATGAAAATGGCTTTACTGAGCCGGATCCTCGTGATGATCTCTCTGGTATGGATGTGGCGCGTAAATTGCTAATCCTTGCTCGTGAAGCGGGTATGGAACTTGAACTCGATGATGTGATTGTTGAACAAGCCTTACCACCGGGCTTTGATGACTCAGGTAGTGTTGCTGAGTTTATGGAGCGTTTACCACAAGCAGATGCTTATTTTGCAGACCTTTCAGCAAAAGCCGCTCAAGAGGGCAAAGTATTACGTTATGTTGGCACGATTGAAGACGGTCAATGTAAAGTGAAAATAATTGCGGTGGATGAAAATGACCCTATGTACAAAATTAAAGATGGCGAGAATGCACTAGCCTTTTATAGTCGTTATTATCAACCAATTCCATTGGTGTTACGTGGTTATGGCGCAGGTACTCAAGTGACCGCAGCAGGCGTATTCTCTGATGTGATGCGTACTTTAGGTTGGAAATTAGGAGTTTAATTATGTCAATGTCTCAACCTCAAAGTGTCGCAGTGTATGCTCCGGCCTCAATTGGTAATGTCAGTGTTGGATTTGATGTTCTTGGCGCTGCTGTATCACCGATTGACGGTACTTTGCTTGGTGACCGAGTTTTAGTTAAACCATCGGATGCATCATTTGATTTGAAAACTGCAGGAAGCTTTGTCGCGAAGCTTCCAACCGATCCGAAAGAGAATATTGTCTACCATTGCTGGCAAGTCTTTTCCCGTGAATTGGAAAAGAAAAATATTCCTTTATTGCCACTGGAAATGACACTAGAAAAAAATATGCCGATTGGCTCAGGTTTAGGCTCTAGTGCTTGCTCCATTGTTGCGGCCTTAGATGCGTTAAACCGTTTTCATCAGCAACCATTAAATGAAATGGAATTACTGGCGTTAATGGGTGAAATGGAAGGGCAAATTTCTGGTGGAATTCACTACGATAATGTTGCGCCTTGTTACTTAGGTGGCTTGCAACTGATGCTGGAAGAGCTTGGTATTATCAGCCAAGAAGTCCCTTGTTTTGATGATTGGTATTGGGTAATGGCTTATCCGGGCATTAAAGTGTCGACAGCAGAGGCACGCTCGATTTTACCTTCTCAATATCGTCGCCAAGATATTATTGCCCATGGTCGTCATCTTGGTGGCTTTATTCATGCGTGTCATTCAGGGCAACCAGAGCTCGCAGCTAAAGTGATTAAAGATGTGATAGCAGAACCCTATCGAGCTAAGTTGTTGCCAGGTTTTGAGGATGCTCGTCAATACGCGATGTCGGCAGGCGCATTAGCCTGCGGTATTTCTGGTTCTGGTCCAACACTATTTACTATTTGTAGTAAGAAAGATGTGGCAGAACGAGTTGCACATTGGTTAAATGAAAATTACATACAAAATGATGAAGGTTTCGTGCATATTTGTCGTTTAGACAAGGAAGGTTCGAGAGTAACAGGAAGTGAACTATGAAGTTGTACAATATAAAAGAAAATGATGAGCAGGTCTCTTTTGGCCAAGCTGTACGTCAAGGTCTAGGGCGTAATCAAGGGTTATTTTTTCCATCAGAATTACCTAAGTTTGATGATATTGAATCATTATTAGCGGAAGATTTTGTTAGTCGTAGTAGTAAAATTTTATCGGCATTAATTGGTGATGAGTTAACTGCTGAACAAGTAAATCAACTGGTCTCGGCGGCTTTTCAATTTCCAGCACCGATTAAATCAGTCAAAGATGGCGTTTACGCCCTAGAGCTTTTCCACGGTCCAACATTGGCTTTTAAAGATTTCGGTGGCCGTTTTATGGCGCAATCTTTGGCGGCTGTCACTGCTGATAAAGGCCAGAAGATTACCATATTAACAGCGACTTCTGGTGATACTGGTGCGGCGGTTGCCCATGCTTTCTATGGAATGGAAAACATTAATGTGGTGATCTTGTATCCAAAAGGAAAGATCAGCCCATTACAAGAAAAACTATTTTGTACTCTAGGTGGTAACATTCACACAGTGGCGATTGATGGTGATTTTGATGCATGCCAATCATTAGTAAAGCAAGCTTTTGATGATCAAGCGTTACGTGAAGAGATTGGCCTTAACTCTGCCAACTCAATCAACATTAGCCGTTTAATGGCGCAAATATGCTACTACTTTGAAGCTGCCGCTCAAATGACAAAAGCTGAGCGTGATAATTTAGTTATCTCAGTGCCTAGTGGTAACTTTGGTAACTTAACTGCTGGCTTACTGGCTAAAGCGTTGGGACTACCGATTAAGCGCTTTATTGCCGCAACCAATGCCAATGATACAGTGCCTCGTTACCTTGAAACCGGTAAGTGGGATCCAAAACCAACTGTCGCGACAACTTCTAACGCGATGGATGTTAGCCAACCAAATAACTGGCCGCGCATTGAAGAACTATGTCGCATTAAAGGTTGGGGCTTAGATACTCTAGGTAAAGGTATGGTAACTGACACACAAAGTGCTGAATCCGTGGTTGAGTTGAATAACCTTGGTTACTTATGTGAGCCGCATGGTGCGATTGCATACCGAGTGCTAACTCAACAGATTCAAGAAGGTGAAACCGGTTTATTCTTATGTACCGCGCACCCAGCTAAATTTAAAGAAGTGGTGGATGAAATACTGGATACAGATATCGATGTTCCAGGGCCATTAGCAAAACACGGTGCGATGGCATTGCTTTCTGAAGATCTTGCGGCAGATTTTGATTTGCTGAAAGAAGTGTTGAGAAGAGTGCAAGGTTAACCGTAGCTCGAAAGCTCGTTACTAGTCACTCGAAAAAGAAAAGCTCAAAAGAGGTTAAATTCTTTTGAGCTTTTTTATTTATATGAATTCCGAGCTACGAGAAACGTAAACCCGAAAATCGTTATTACATAGACTCTGTAAACGTACGAGCGATAACGTCGCGTTGTTGCTCAGCCGTTAGAGAATTAAAACGTACTGCATAACCAGAAACACGAATAGTTAGTTGTGGGTAATTTTCTGGGTGTGCAACTGCATCTTCTAGTGTTTCTCGAGAAAGAACGTTTACGTTTAGGTGTTGACCACCTTCGATGCGTGGTGCAGTTTCAATTTTTACTTCACGGTATTCGATGTTGCCTAGAGAATCAGCAGCAACAACTTGATCTGCTTCAAAGCCAGCTTCAGCGGCAACACAACGTGCTTCATTTTTGTCGCTATCTAGTAACCAGATAGAGTTTAATAAATCGTCGTTTGCTGCTTTAGTAATTTGGATACCTTGGATCATGCCCATCTCCTTTGTCACCTAAGTGGAATTAAATATGATGTTATTTTCGAACTAAATGATGATGTCATTATATACCTAATAACCACAAAATTAATATTGATTTAAATCAATAAACCACCAAAGTCAGATTTCATTATTGGTGTGTTTTCTTGCTGTAAATCAAGAAAACCAAAAGAAATAAGGGTTTGTAAGATTATTTTAAACTGTAAAAAATAATTGAAGTGCAAGTGTGTGGTTAATTTACTACGAAAATAACCGCATCCTTGTGGTTCGTCTTGCGCTCTCCTCGCGATACAATGACAAAATTAACTGAAAGTAAGGATAGGGATTAAATGATGTCAACGTGGGATGATGTGATCGAAAATGAAAAACAACAAAGCTATTTTAAACTGCTTGAAAGCTTTGTTGCGAGTGAGCGAGCTCAAGGTAAAAACATATACCCTGAAGAGAGTTTAGTTTTTTCAGCATTTAACCATACTCCATTTGATCAAGTAAAAGTGGTGATACTAGGACAAGATCCTTATCACGGGCCTAATCAAGCGCACGGTTTGGCTTTCTCGGTACAAGTTGGGGTTAAAACGCCGCCTTCTTTAGTTAATATGTATAAAGAACTGGCACAAGATATAGAAGGCTTTACTATTCCAGGGCACGGCAATCTAGTGTCTTGGGCCAAACAAGGTGTGTTGCTATTGAATACGGTATTGACGGTGGAACAAGGTAAGGCGCATTCGCATTCTAAGTCTGGTTGGGAACAGTTCACAGACCAAGTGATTGTAGAATTAAATCAAAATCATAGTGGATTGGTTTTTTTATTATGGGGAGCTCACGCGCAGAAAAAAGGCGCATCCATTGATACTTCTAAGCATCACATTTTGACCGCTCCTCACCCGTCTCCTCTTTCAGCTTATCGTGGTTTTTTTGGTTGTCAGCATTTTTCTCAAGCCAATACGCTTTTATTACAGCAAGGTAAGTCGCCAATAAACTGGGCTTCGGTAAGTTTACAACAAAATGAACAATTTGAATTGATTTGAGCTTATTCTGGGTTTGGCTCACAGAAAATGAACATGAGCTATACTGATTGAACAATATTTGACCATGGACAATAGCAAAGGAAAAGTATCACCTATAGTGGTGGTAGTTGACTGAGTAGGAGGGAGCCATGCTAAGAAATATTATAAGTCGTGAGCACAACTATATGGTGCGATTGCTGGTTATTTTGGACCAGAAACTTAATTTATTAAAACAAGAGAAACCAATTAATTACCTGATTATTAATGATATTATTTCTTATCTTCAACAGCATTCGGAAATGACACACCATCCAAAGGAAGATCTTATCTATCATTATTTCTTAGAGCATTATGGTGATAATCATAATATTGCCAATTTGCTGGAAGAGCATAAAAACTTATCGGAAACGACCAAGGAGTTTTCTGATTTACTGGAAATGGTGTTGCAAGATGCGGTGGTCCCTAATGATGTATTTAGTGAGCATTTAGAGAATTTTATCTATCAACAAAAAAAGCATTTAGATTTTGAAGAGCGTGAAATTTTACCTACCTTAAAGAAGCAGTTTACTGAGCAGGATTGGTTAGCGGTTGAAAAATTGTGGGGTAGTGAAGATAGAGATCCACTCTTTGGACAAAGTATTGATAAAGAATACCAACGCCTGTCTGAATACATGAAGTCTGATATCTAAGTCTAGATTGATGAAAAATAAAGCAGACACATTTCAAGCGTGTCTGCTTTATATTATGTAATTCTGAAAATGATGACATTTTAGTTTAAAAGTTAAAAATCCAAAGTTTAAATATCAAGGTCTTCTAAATTGTACTCGCCAAAGTAATCCAGCTCTTTCAATTCCTTCTGTAGTTGGCGTCTATCTTGAATCGCTTCAATTTCGCGCCACTTTCTCTTTGTCGGCTTAGTCTTGTGAGCACGATAAGGGTTTGGTTCCATTGCCATGATGTCTTCTAATTGGAAGCTGTCCATCTGTAATCCCTCTTTGTTGATACTGAATCCTATTCAGAACTTTATTGATATCACACTTTTTAAGAGGTTAACCTTGATGTATTTCTCATTTGTTTCTAAAAGATGAAATTTTCGTGTCATTCTGCTGCTTGATTCATGATTTAATTTTGAGCAAAAAAACGCCTTTTAATAAATAATTTTTGTAGGAAAACATGGAGAGTTGAGTGGCGATAGGTTGCAAGTGTGTTAATGATGTTAATGGTATATTTACTTGACTTGCGAGTTAGATATTTAAATTGAATTACCAAATAATAATCGATCAGGTGTTCGAGTAGAGACCTTGATAACTCTTGGGTTCACACTATTTACCTATTTTTAACAAATGTACGAAATTGGATTTTTATTTCTTAAATTACATAGTCAAAAGTTTGTTTTTCATGTGAAAAAACAGCTTAATTATACCAAAAAATTACTATCTACTAGTGTAATAATGCATAACTATGAATAAAATTTGATATTGATTTTTGACGCGTAGCCCTGCATTATCCTGCCGGTCATTATCAGTTTTGTCCTTACTTTAGGTGTTAAAATTGCATTTTGATGTGCCTTTTTCTTTAAACATAATAAAAGTAATGAATATATAAAGAGATAAGGCAAACACTCAAATGACTTGAGTGTTGAGGGAGCTCACTCTCATGGTGAGGGTAAATTAATTATTAATTTAGGTGAGGTTTGCGTGACGGATCTAATAGCTTTATTAAATGATCTTCTTTGGGGATCTATTCTGGTTTACTTATTGGTTGGGGTTGGTGTGTATTTCACAGTACGTCTTGGCCTTATTCAATTTCGCCACTTTACGCACATGTTTTCAGTGTTAAAAAACAGTCGTAAAGCAGATGCATCTGGTATTTCATCTTTCCAAGCGTTTTGTACCAGTTTAGCTGCGCGTGTTGGTACTGGTAACATGGCAGGTGTTGCAGTTGCTTTAACCGTTGGTGGCCCAGGAGCAATTTTCTGGATGTGGCTCATCGCTATGGTTGGTATGGCAACCGCATTTGCAGAAAGTACTTTAGCCCAGTTATACAAAACCAAAGGTTCTGACGGTACTTATATTGGCGGTCCGGCTTATTACATGGAGAAAGGTCTAGGCATGCGCTGGATGGGCATCCTTTTCTCAATCTTCCTGATCATTGCTTTTGGCTTGGTATTTAACGCGGTTCAATCAAACTCTATTGCGGATGCGATGCATACCGCTTTTGCTTGGAATAAAGCAATGGTCGGTGGTGTATTGGTTGTGCTTTCAGGTTTCGTTATCTTCGGTGGTATCCGTAAGATCGCTCGTACTGCGGAAATTCTTGTGCCAATTATGGCAATTTTCTATCTAGTGTTAGCAGTGATTGTTATCTTGATGAATCTAGATAAAGTACCCGGTGCTTTAGCGCTTATTTTTAAGAGTGCTTTCGGTTTGCAAGAAGCCGCAGCTGGTGGTGTAGGTTACGCTATTATGAATGCGATTAAGACGGGTGTTGCTCGCGGTTTGTTCTCGAACGAAGCCGGTATGGGCTCAGCACCAAATGCGGCAGCGGCAGCAACGCCATATCCACCACACCCAGCATCACAAGGTTATGTACAAATGCTAGGTGTGTTTGTTGATACGATTGTTATCTGTACAGCAACAGTATCAATTATTTTGTTATCTGGTGAATATGTGCCACACGGTGAAGTTACAGGTATCATCTTGACGCAAAATGCATTGAGCTCTCAAGTTGGTGCGTGGGGTAAAACCTTCGTTGCTATCGCGATCTTCTTCTTTGCATTCACATCAATCATTGCTAACTACTCTTACGCAGAAAGCAATATTGTGTTTATCTTTAAGAAATCTCGTCATGCTAAAAACATCTTCCGTGTCATTGTACTTGGTATGGTGATGTTTGGTTCATTAGCGACACTACCAACGGTATGGTCTCTTGCTGATGCTTCAATGGGCTTGATGGCGATTGTTAACTTAGTGGCTATCTTATTGTTGTCTGGTATCGTTATTAAACTAGCCAAAGACTACAACAAGCAATTAGATGAAGGTAAGTTACCGACATTTGATGCGAAAGATTTCCCTGAACTGCATTCTCAAATTGAAGAAGGTGTATGGGGTAAAGAGTTGAAGTAATAACTTTGACCTATACCACTAATAGTAAAAGCCATGCAGCGATGCGTGGCTTTTTTGTTATAATGATCAACATTATTTCAGAACACATGGATTGAATATGCTGATATTGGTTTCTCCTGCAAAAACACTTGATTATGAATCTTTACTTCCTACTCAAAAGCACACTCAACCTGATTTAACCGAGCACTCTGCTGAGTTAATTGAAGTCTGCCGTCAGCTTACGCCTGCAGGTGTGTCCAGCTTAATGAAAGTCAGTGATAAGATTGCTGGGCTTAATGTGGCTCGTTTTGCTCAATGGAGCCCTGAGTTTAGTTTTGAAAATGCACGTCAGGCGCTGTTTGCTTTTAAAGGCGACGTCTACACCGGACTAGATGCGAATAGTTTGTCAGAAGCGGATATCGACTATGCTCAGTCTCATTTAAGAATGCTGTCGGGCTTGTATGGTTTATTGAAGCCACTTGATTTAATGCAGCCATATCGCCTAGAAATGGGCACAAAGCTTGCGAATCCACGTGGTAGTAACCTGTATCAGTTCTGGGGCGATATCATTACCGATAAAGTCAATGATGCGTTACAAGCACAAGGTGATGAATGGTTAATTAACCTAGCGTCGAATGAGTACTTTAAAGCGGTGAAACCTAAAGGTGTAAAAGGTAAAATTATTACCCCTGTATTTAAAGACTGCAAAAATGGCACTTACAAGGTGATCAGTTTCTACGCGAAAAAAGCCCGCGGTATGATGGCGCGTTACATCATTGAAAATAAAGTAGAAGATCTGGATACGTTGAAAGCATTCGATACGGCTGGCTATTACTTTGTGGCGGCAGAGTCTACGGAAACCGAATTGGTGTTTAAGCGAGCAGAGCAGTAATCTGCATTTCTTGTTGCCTGAAAGCGTAAACTTGAAAACGTAAAAAAGGAGCGAATAGTCGCTCCTTTATTGTTTGGAAATGGTTTAGCAAGAATGTCTTACTTTTTCTTCTTTTTCACTGCTGTTTTCTTCTTCGCAGCAGGCGTTTTCTTTTTCTTCTTCTTAAAGGTTGCCTTTTTGCTTTGTGGGCGAAGGTCTTTAATGTAACGCTCTTTAATTTCATCTTGAGTGTAGCGCATTACACGATCAATCATCGGTTGGTCATGGGCTTCAATTAAAGAAATCGCATTGCCTTTTTTACCGGCGCGGGCAGTTCGCCCAATACGGTGTAGGTAAACATCAGCAGTTCGTGGCATATCGTAGTTAATGACATGGCTCACATCCGGTAAATCGATACCTCGCGCTGCTACATCGGTAGCAATTAATACATTCACTTCACCATCGCGGAAACGTTGAATAGCATTGTTACGGCGATCTTGAGGCATTTCGCCTTGGATCCATGAGCAAACGATTTGTGCGCTTTCTAGCTGTCCACGAAGCTCTGCGAGACGCTCACGGGTTTTGACAAAGATAATACTGCGCTCTGCTTGTTCAGTAAGAATATTTTTTAGCAGCGCTAATTTATGTTCAGCGTGATCGGCACGGTGATACCATTGGGTGATTTTTTTGCGTTCACGTCGAGAAGGATCTGCTTCCACTTTAATTGGGTTCTTTAGTAGATCTTCCGTAAAACCTTCAACACCGCGGCCTTCTAAGGTTGCAGAGAAAAGTAGCGTTTGTTTACGCCAGCGACATTCTGCCGATAGACGGTCAACGACTGGACCAAAGCCCATATCTAGCATGCGATCCGCTTCATCTAAGATCAGCCATTCAATCGCACGGCAATCAAAACGTTCAGCTTCGATGTATTCCATTAAACGGCCAGGCGTTGCAACCACGATATCTTGAGTGGTACCTAAAATATCCGCGTGTTCTTGATACATCACGCCACCGGTAATAGTGAAGATGTTTAAGTTGGTATTTTTTGCCAGTGCGCGAGTTTGGTCAGCCACTTGCATCGCCAGTTCACGAGTTGGCGTTAAGATTAATACGCGAGCCGGACCGGCTTTCTTGCGCGGGAAATCTTGTAAAAACTGTAGAGCAGGAAGTGCAAATGCAGCCGTTTTCCCTGTACCAGTAGGAGCTGACGCTAAGACATCCTTGCCATCAAGCGCTTGTGGAATGGCATCCGCCTGAATTTGAGTCGGGCGCTCAAAGCCCATTTCTTCAATGGCTTCAATAAGGTTTTGGTCTAAATCGAGTTCAGCAAAAGTTCTGATCACGTCATTTCTCCAACAAGCCATTTGGCTTTAGGTTCAGGGTTTATTAACGGTCGCGCATTATATACCCAAGTAACGGCAAGATGCGAGTTTCAGTGAGAGATCTCTTATTTTATTACCATCACTACATCTTGAGATAAAAATCGCGAGTCAGTTGAATAAATGGTTCGCTATAACCGTTAGCTTGGTGAATCGTTAATTGGCTATTCTGACATTCGGTTTGAACGCGAGTTAAGGTGAATAATAGTCGATAGCCGGGTTTATGCTCAGTGGTATTGACTTGGCAGAGTCGCTCTACAAACCAGCCTTGCTCTAAGGCTAGTTGAATAAACGCTTCGCCTTCTGTTTTCGGTAAAATAAAACTCGCACTGCCGGCTGGTTTTAATAATTTAGCACAAGCGTTAAGCAACTCACTGTGTGGCAAAGTCTGTGTGTGACGTGCGATTGCTCTGGCTTGCCAATCGGAAGTAGCACCCGAATTGAAGTAGGGTGGGTTACAAATAATATGATCAAATTTCAGGTTTGATTCTAATTGCTGAGCCGCGCTCTTGATAACTCGAATTCTTTTGTTCCAAGGGCTGTTATCGATATTATATTGCGCCGATTTAATTGCATCCTCATCAATATCAATCGCGGTAATCTGACTTTGTTGGTTTCGTTGGGCGCACATTAACGCTAGTAACCCAGTACCGGTTCCAATATCAAGTATTGAACTGTGGTTGGATATTTTAGCCCAGGCACCGAGTAATATCCCATCAGTACTGACTGCCATGCCGGAATGACCACCGTAAATTGAGAACCGCTTAAAATGAAAGTCTTTAGTTTTATTCATAATATCAATAGCTTTGGTGTAAGTGACTAATTATTGGTCTTAATATGGTTTTTTATGCTTATTTGTAATTCTGTTGTTTTTATTTTGTTAAGTTATTAATTCTTTGTTTGATGGTCATCAGTAGAGATAAACACTGCTTTTTTGTTTTAATTTTGTTATTTTATGGTGTTTTATTGCTGTTTGCTTGCGCGTTGGCTCTAATTTGTTCATTATCTTGCTCCTTATATTCAGGTAGAGTTTTATACCCAACTCGCCTCTTGAAGTCACTTGGGTATATGTTTTGTTCTTCTGAAATGCAATTCATTACTAATATATTAAGGGTTTATTTTGAACCAAAAGTTAAAAATAACCGATATTTGGGCCCTAGGCTTCATGTTGTTTGCGTTCTTTTTAGGCGCTGGTAATATCATCTTCCCCCCACTGGCTGGTCAATTAGCTGGCGAATCGGTGTCTTTTACTATGTTGGGGTTTCTTAGCACTGCAGTAGGTCTACCTTTATTAGGTATTATTGCCATTGCGCTAGTCGGTGGCGGTTGGGATAAACTGACCCAAGACTTACCTAAAAAAGCGGCGACAATTGTTGCTGTACTTTTCTTTATTATCATTGGTCCTGCTTTTGCTGCGCCTCGTACCGGGCTTGTAGCATATGAGATGGGCTTGAAACCCTTTATTGCTGAACCATCACAAATACATCTCACTATTTTTTCAATCGTCTTTTTTGCTATTGCGATGGGGTTTGCTTGGTCTCAAGGTAAGCTGTTAGATGTGATTGGTAAGGTGCTGACTCCGGTTCTGTTTTTAGGGTTAATCGTCCTCTCTGTAATGGTATTCATTAACCCTCAAGGTGATATTGTTGCTGCACAAGGTCGCTATGTAACCCATGCATTTAGTAGCGGTTTCCTTGATGGTTATAACACTATGGATACTTTTGCTTCGCTGATGTTTGGTACTTTGATCATTGAAGCTTTACGTAACAAGAAGATTACTGATAAGCGTGCGGTAACTCGTTATGTAACCTATGCGGCATTTATTGCAGCGGGTGGTTTGGCTTTGGTTTACATTTCATTGTTTTACCTTGGTGCGACCAGTAATAGTATTGCGGCTGGCCTTGATAACGGTGGCGCAATTTTAAGTGTTTATGTTCAAGCTCTATTTGGTACTGAAGGTCAGTTCGTTTTAACTACCATTGTATTATTGGCTTGTTTAACGACTTCAATTGGTTTGATTTCCGCTTGTGCCGATTACTTTAGCTCATTAACACCAATTAGCTATAAAGGATGGGTTATTGTCGTCGGTTCAGTATGTGCATTAGTGGCGAACGTTGGTTTAACGGAATTAATTGCCTTATCTATACCGGTATTATTTGCTTTGTACCCAGTGGCGATTGCGATTGTATTCCTAACTCTGGTTCGTTCTCGTTTACCAAACCGTGCTTTGGCGTATCGTTTTGTTGTTTGCTTATCTTTATTATTTGCTTTGATTGATGCAGGTAAAGCAATCGGTATTGATATGTCAGTATTCAACTTCTTGCCGTTGTTTGATTACGGTATGGCGTGGATGTTGCCAACATTGGTTGCGATTGCGGTGATGATGTTTGTCCCAAAGTGCGAACAGCAAGCGAATGAAGTAGCTGAGTTAAGCGAAGATATGGCTTAATCGGTTAACAATCTAACAAGAAAAAGGCTTAGTAGATTCAAATTGCTAAGCCTTTTTTGTATTCGAATGTGTTTAAACGATAAAATTATAAACTGTCGTGATACTCAACAAGGATTTGTTCGCACCATTGCTCGATACGTTCATCGCTGAGTTCATATTGAGAATCTTCATCAAGCGCTAAGCCAACAAAATGCGTTTTATCTTCAGTAAGGGCTTTTGATTGTTCAAACTCATAGCCTTGGTTGGGCCAGTAACCGAGAAACTTAACTCCCGTTGTTATTAGTTCGTCGTGCAGCATCCCCATCGCATCGAGAAACCATTCGCCATAGCCTTCTTGATCGCCTAGACCGAATAATGCCACGTACTTGTCGTTTAGAGATAGCCCATCGAGTTGCTGCCATACTGCGCTCCAATCTTCTTGTATCTCACCGAAATCCCAAGTGGAAATTCCTAAAATAAGGAAATCATAATCTTGAAGTGTTGAGACTGGGGTATCTTTAATATTGTAGATATCGACCAGATCTTCGCCAATTATTGCGCGGATTTTTTCCGAAGCCATTTCGGTGTAACAGGTGCTTGAACCGTAGAATAATCCAATCTTCATAAGTCTTTTTAAACGTTTGATGAATTTGTGGTTAATTCTAACGATAAAGCTGCCTGCTTTACATGCTTTCAGTAAAATTAGTGGCAATTATGAGTAAGCTACCGTAGTCTCAGCATGGATATTCGACATTAAGTGAGTGAATAGGTGATGCAGTCTGAATTAGCTCTGGTAGAGCGTTTTCTTGATTCAATTTGGCTAGAGAAAGGCTTGTCAGAAAATACCTTGCAGTCTTATCGACATGATCTCGATAAGTTGGTGGGATGGTTAAGTCAGCAATCGATGAATTTGTTAACTGTAACAACTGATGACTTACAAGCCTACCAAGCTTGGTTATTGGAGCAAAATTACAAGCAAACTTCTCGAGCACGTATGTTGTCTGCCATGCGTCGATTATTTCAATATTTTACTCGTGAGAAGTTGCGTAGCGACGATCCTAGCGCGTTATTAATTGCCCCTAAGTTGCCGAAACGCTTGCCGAAAGATTTATCTGAGCAACAGATTGAAGCTTTGCTCGATGCACCAATTGTTGAAGACCCTCTAGAACTACGTGATAAAGCCATGCTAGAACTGCTTTATGCTACCGGCTTACGTGTGACTGAATTGGTGAGTTTGACCATGGAAAATATGAGCCTGCGCCAAGGAGTAGTGCGCGTGATGGGCAAGGGGGGTAAAGAGCGTCTCGTACCGATGGGAGAAAATGCTATTGAATGGATTGAAACCTACATAGAGCAAGGTCGCCCGGCATTATTGGGTGAGAAAAGCTCAGATGTGGTTTTCCCGAGTAAACGTGCTCGGCAAATGACCCGTCAAACCTTTTGGCATCGCATTAAATTTTATGCTCAACATGCTGGTATTGATTCTGAAGCGCTGTCTCCACACGTATTACGCCATGCCTTTGCGACGCATTTACTCAATCATGGTGCTGACTTGAGAGTGGTGCAAATGCTGCTCGGACATAGTGACTTATCGACCACACAAATTTATACTCATGTGGCAACCGAAAGATTAAAACAAATCCACCAAGAGCATCACCCTAGAGCTTAGTTCTAGGATGTGTTATTGGACAACTTTTATCCATATTGTAGGTGTTTTATGCATTTTGCTTCTTTGTTTGATTCAATTAACGTTAAGTCAGTTTGTGCTAAAGGAGCATTGGCTTTTTCCGCATTGATATTTTCACTATTGAGTTTGCCAAGTTTTGCGAGCACAGAAGCTAATCAAGCTGAAATCAGTGCACGCTTTGTGAATCTTGGCATTAAAGTGACAGAGGTCGCGCCATCACCGATTGATGGTTTATATGAAGTGATCACGAATCAAGGCATTTTCTTTTCGAGTGCGACGGGTGACTTTTTTATTCAAGGCAAAATGTACAGCCTAGATAAACAAGGTAACTTCAGTGATTTAATGGCGAAAAAATACGCGAAGCAAGTTGAGAAGTTTGCTGATGATATGATCGTCTATAAAGCCAAAGATCAAAAATATGTGGTAACGGTATTTACCGATATTACTTGTGGTTACTGCGTAAAACTGCATAAAGAAATACAAAAATATAACGATCTAGGTATTACGGTTCGTTATATGGCATACCCTCGTCAAGGGCCGACTGGTGATGTTGCGCAAGCGATGGCTAAAGTATGGTGCGCAGATGATCGTAAAAAAGCTTTGGATGATGTGAAGATCAATCGCAGTTTTGATTTTGATAGTAACAATTTACCTAAATGTCAGAAAATGATCAGTGAGCAATATGCTTTTGGTGCTCAATTAGGCATTAGTGGTACGCCTGCCATTTTATTGTCTAATGGCCGAATAGTAGGTGGTTACTTACCAGCTAACGATTTACTTGAGGCGCTAGACGCTGAAAATTTATAATGAATAATCTATCTAACACACCGACCGAAATGACATTTTTTGCTCGCTTTGAAGACGATATTCTGACGGGCAAAAAGACCATTACTATTCGAGATGAAGCAGAAAGTCATTATGTGCCTGGCAGCGTAGTGACAGTATCGACCTTAGAGCAAGGGCGAGTCTTCTGCCAATTGAAAATATTATCCGTCACGCCGGTATTATTATCTCAACTTACCGAATTTCATGCCGAGCAAGAGAACATGACATTGCCTCAATTGAAATCCGTGATTCAAGACATTTACCCCGGTTTAGAACAGTTATTTGTGATTGATTATCAGCTTTATTCTACAAATGCTTAAACTCTCCTTAACCAATTAAGAGTATTATGACGACTATTTCTCGCCGACCTGATGTTGATCTTTCTATCTTACCTGAGTCGATTTCACCCTTATTACGTCGCATTTATATTAATCGTCAGATCCAGAATGTCAGCCAATTAGAAAAGGGCGCGAAAGGACTACACTCTTATCAGGCGTTGCATGGTATTGAGCTTGCAGTGTCGTTATTGTTTCAAGCGATTAAACAGAAACAACGTATTATCGTGGTTGGTGATTTTGATGCGGATGGCGCGACCAGTTCGGCTTTATCTGTACTCGCGATTCGTATGCTAGGTAGTAGTAATGTCGACTACCTAGTGCCTAATCGTTTTGAAGATGGTTATGGCCTAAGCCCTGAAGTGGTCGATCAAGCGATTGAGCGCGGCGCGCAAGTGATCATGACAGTGGATAATGGCGTCTCTTCTATTGAAGGGGTGCGTTATGCCAAGGAGCAAGGGTTAATTGTGATCGTCACCGACCACCATTTACCTGGTCATGAATTGCCAAATGCCGATGCGATGGTTAATCCTAACCTGCAACAATGCTCTTTTCCTTCAAAAGCATTAGCGGGTGTCGGTGTGGCGTTTTATCTCATGCTGGCTCTACGTGCTGAAATGCGAACGCAACAATGGTTTGCTCAACAAAATATCCCCGAGCCTAATTTAGCAGAACTGTTAGATATAGTCGCACTCGGCACCGTAGCCGATGTGGTACCACTGGATGAAAATAATCGAATTTTAGTTCATCAAGGCTTGCAAAGAATTCGTGCTGGTAAAGCGCGCCCGGGCATTCAAGCGTTAATTGAAGTGGCAAAACGTGATGCTAAGCGTCTTGTGGCAGCAGACTTTGGCTTTGCGCTAGGGCCAAGAATTAATGCGGCTGGACGCCTTGAAGATATGTCGTTTGGGGTCGAGTTATTACTGAGCAACAATATTCATGCCGCGCGCCGCATGGCCAGTGAACTGGATGGTTTAAACCACATGCGCCGTGAAATTGAGCAAGGCATGAAGCAAGAAGCAATGGCATTTTGTGAGCGTTTGCTGAACGCGAAAGGCGGCCTAGAAGATAAGTCGAATTTGCCGTATGGCTTAACTTTATTTCAAGCCGATTGGCACCAAGGGGTAATTGGAATTTTAGCCTCACGTATTAAAGATGAATTTCATCGTCCAGTGATCGCATTTGCCGACGGCGGTGAGTTGTCGAATGGAGAGCTTTCTTTAAAAGGATCATGTCGTTCGATTCCCGGGCTTCATATGCGTGATGTTTTGGATAAGATCGACACTCAAAACCCTGGGATCATTGTAAAATTTGGTGGTCATGCGATGGCAGCGGGTTTAACGATCTACCAAAATAAATTCGAACAATTCTCTCGCTTGTTTGATTTGGCGGTACGCGAAGAGCTTGATGAATCAGCGCTGGAAGGTGTAATTTTATCCGATGGTGAATTAAAGCCAGAAGAATTTTCGATGCATACCGCAGAAGAGTTACGTGCTGGTGGTCCTTGGGGGCAAGCTTTCCCTGAGCCGATTTTTGATGGTGAATTCAAATTATTGCATCAAAAACTGGTGGGTGAAAAACATTTAAAAATGATGTTAGAGCCGCTGTTTAAAGGTCATCCAACAGGCATTATGATTGATGCGATCGCCTTTAATGTTGATTTACGCCGTTGGCCAGATGCTTCCGTGAAAACCGTTCACTTAGCTTATAAACTTGATATAAATGAGTTTCGTGGCAATCAATCATTGCAATTGATGGTTGATCATCTAGAAGCTAAATGAAACGAGTAAAATTCCTGTATATTCATCATCAATTTAGGTAGAATTCTGCGCCTATCTATGCATTGAAAATAGCATGGAAAATGAATTTATTTCTCAAATAAGTGATAAGCCAACATGTTTGAAATCAATCCGATTAAAAACCGCCTTCAGGACGTTGCCGAGCGCACCAATGTTCTGAGGGGGTATCTTTGACTACGATGCTAAGAAAGAGCGTCTAGAAGAAGTCAATGCCGAACTTGAACAACCTGATGTCTGGAATGAACCTGAGCGCGCTCAAGCCTTAGGTAAAGAACGTTCAGCTTTAGAAGCGGTTGTTGACACTATTGATCAACTGGATCAAGGTTGTGATGATGTTGAAGGACTATTAGAACTTGCGGTTGAAGAGCAAGATCAAGAAACCTTTGACGAGATCGAACCTGAACTTGCCGATCTTGAAGCGAAATTAGAAAAGCTTGAGTTCCGCCGCATGTTCGCTGGTGATCACGATGCTTCTGATTGTTATATCGACTTACAATCAGGCTCTGGTGGTACCGAAGCACAAGATTGGACTTCGATGATGCTACGTATGTATTTACGTTGGGCAGAAGCCAAAGGGTTCAAGACGGAAGTGATTGAAGTATCAGAAGGGGATGTGGCTGGCCTTAAAGGCGCGACAGTCCGTATTTCTGGTGAATATGCTTATGGTTGGCTACGTACCGAAACCGGCGTGCATCGCTTAGTTCGTAAATCACCATTTGATTCAGGTGGTCGCCGTCATACCTCATTTGCGTCGGCATTTATTTACCCTGAGATTGATGACAACATCGAAATTGATATTAACCCATCGGATTTACGTATCGATGTATATCGTGCATCTGGTGCCGGTGGTCAGCACGTAAACACTACGGAATCGGCGGTACGTATTACGCACGTACCAACGAATATTGTGGTGCAATGTCAAAATGATCGTTCTCAGCATAAAAATAAAGATCAGGCGATGAAGCAGCTTCGTGCAAAATTGTTTGAGTTTGAATTGCAAAAGCAAAATGCTGAAAAACAAGCCAATGAAGATTCGAAATCTGATATCGGTTGGGGCAGCCAAATTCGCTCTTATGTATTAGATGATTCTCGTATTAAAGATCTTCGCACAGGCGTGGAAAACCGAAATACTCAAGCAGTATTAGATGGCGATCTTGATAAATTTATTGAAGCAAGCTTGAAGTCAGGACTCTAAGTTCAGCAACAAGCTAAGCGCAAAGAATTCCTCTTCTTTTAGAAGATAACTCATTTTTTATAAGGGCACATGATGACTGAATCAAACAGCCAAAACCAAATTGATACAGCAGAAGAAAATAAACTGATCGCTGAGCGTCGTTCTAAATTGGATCACATCCGTCAAAGCTGTAAAGCAAACGGCCACCCAAATGATTTTCGTCGTGAGCACTTAGCGGCAGATCTTCAAGCGGAATTTGGTGAAAAATCAAAAGAAGAATTAGAAACGCTGAATCATATTGTCGCGATTGCTGGTCGTGTAATGGCAAAACGTGGTCCATTCCTCGTGATTCAAGAAACCTCTGGCCGTATCCAAGCGTACGCTGCGAAAGATGTACAAAAAGAATTAAAAGAGAAATACCAAGGTCTGGATATCGGTGACATCATCGGTGTGAAAGGGGCATTGCATAAGTCAGGTAAAGGCGATCTTTACGTGAATATGGAATCATACGAGTTGCTGACTAAAGCACTACGTCCACTGCCTGAAAAATTCCATGGCTTAACTGACCAAGAAATGCGTTACCGTCAGCGTTATGTTGACCTGATTGTAAACGAAGATTCACGTACTGCTTTCATTATTCGCTCTAAGCTTGTGATGGCAATTCGTAACTTCATGGCGAAAAAAGGCTTCCTAGAAGTTGAAACGCCAATGATGCACGTTATCCCTGGAGGTGCAACAGCGCGTCCATTTATTACTCACCACAATGCGTTAGATATTGATATGTACCTACGTGTTGCTCCAGAGCTTTATTTGAAGCGTTTAGTTGTCGGTGGTTTTGATCGCGTATTTGAAGTAAACCGTAACTTCCGTAATGAAGGTCTATCGCCTCGCCATAACCCAGAATTCACTATGATGGAATTCTACATGGCGTATGCGGATTACAACGATCTTATGGATCTTACTGAAGAAATGCTAAGTACAGTTGCGATTGAAGTGCTGGGTGAAACCTCTATGCCTTACGGCGAAGAGCGTGTTGAGTTCGGTGGTAAATATGCACGTATGAGCATGATCGATGCAATCAAACAATACAATCCAGACCATGCTGATATTGCTAACTTAAATGAAGAAACGGTAAAAGATCGTGACTTTATGGTTAAGATTGCTAAATCAGTTCATGTCGAAGTAGAAAGTTTCTGGACTTGTGGTCAACTACTTGAAGAGATCTTTGGTGAAACCGCTGAACCTCAACTTATTCAGCCTACCTTCATTACAGGTTACCCAGCAGATATTTCACCACTGGCTCGTCGCAGTGATTCGAATCCCTTCTTTACTGATCGATTTGAATTCTTTATCGGTGGCCGTGAAGTGGCGAATGGTTTCTCTGAACTCAATGATGCAGAAGACCAAGATGCACGCTTTAAAGCACAGGTTGAAGCCAAAGATGCAGGTGATGATGAAGCGATGTTCTACGATGCTGACTACATTACAGCACTTGAACACGGTTTGCCGCCAACAGCGGGTCAAGGTATCGGTATCGATCGTCTAGCCATGCTATTTACAGATACTCATACTATTCGTGACGTGATCCTATTCCCAGCAATGCGTCCACAGCAATAAGTGAGAAAGTAATACCGGATTATTGCCCACCATCTCATTGGTGGGTTTTTTTTATCTGAAATTCGGAAAAATATTCTAAGCATCTATTTTTATTAAATAAACTGTCCGTCTCAAAAATAAGAACCCCTTTCATAGCTTTAATAATGTTGTCCTGTGTATGATTCCTTATCTGATGAATAAGTAGTCAAAAGGATACGATATGGAAAAGTATTTCCGAATGAATTCGCTACCGGGTTCGCTTTTAGTGATTGGAGGGCGACTCGATACTTGGCATGAGAAAGTAGTACTCGCAGGTTGGAAAGTGGAACGCTGTGGCGATTTAAGGCTCGGTCAAACCATGATCGAGCGAATTGGTCCGTGTATTGGGCTGATTGATCTTACGAATGATGACTTCAGTTTAAGTGCGATTGCCTATTTAGTTACTAATAATAAACATGTCCGTTGGATGGCTTACATAAAAGAGCACCAACTCAATCAAGATTCTATTTGTCAGTTCATCGTTAACTTCTGTATTGATTTCTTCACTTTGCCTATGCCAGAAAAACTATTGTTAAGCAGTATTGGCCATCAGTTAGGCATGTTGAAAATAGAGAAGAAGGTATGGCCAGAAAATATGTTGGATAACCAAGCTCTCTTAGTCGGTGATTCTTTATCAACTAAGCGCTTGCGTGAGCAGGTTAAACGTATTGCCAATACTGATGCTAATATTATTATTGCGGGTGAAAGAGGGGTTGGGAAACAGCTCGTCGGAAAATTAATTCATGACGCTTCATCACGTAGCACATGTGCTTTTGTGGTTGTTAATTGCAGTGCTTTACCAGAAAAACGTTTTGAAAGAGAGGTTTTTGGTTTTGAAAGAGAAAGCCAAACACCAGGCTTTAAAACTAAACTTGAAGAGGCAGACCAAGGAACCTTACTGCTGAAAGACATTACTGCATTGCCAAAAAGCCAACAAACTCATTTATTGCACTTTATTAATCATCCAGTTATTCAGACTGATAATGGCGAAAAAACCTTAGATATTCGAATTATAGTTTCAAGCCATAATAATCTTGAGCAAAAGGTACAAGAATCGGAGTTTTCTGCTGAGTTGTATTATCTATTAAAAATTCTTAAAGTGCATGTCACCCCTCTGAAAGATCGTTGTGGTGATATTGCCAGTATAGCGCATTATTATATTCAACAATTTAGTCGAGAATATAACACTCAAGCTCGTAATCTTTCTTCTCAAGCTCTTAAGGCTTTAACCCAATATCATTGGCCCGGAAATGTCAGAGAATTACTTAATCAAATTAAACGAGCAGTCTTAGTTTCTGATGGAATAGTGATTGAATTAGAGCATTTTGATTTACCGTCTCAAAGCCAAAAAATTCGCACCTTAAAAATGATCAGAGAAGATTCTGAAAAAGAAGCACTAGTGAAAGTATTAGAGGCACATGATGGACAAGTATCGCTCGCTGCGAAAGAGCTGAAGATATCGAGAGCAACTATGTATCGCTTGCTTGGTAAACATAAATTGGTCTCAGAGGCGTGAAACGATAACGGCTTACTGGTGGTTATGAATCACCTACGACAGAAAAGGGAAGTGATCACTTACTTCCCTTTGTGTTTTTAAAATTATTAAGTATGAATTATGGACAAGGATTAGGGTACTGAACACCTACTTGATGAAGATCTTGCAGTAGTTCGTCAGAGAGTTGGGTATCGATACTATCAATGTTCGCTTTTAGCTGTTCCATTGTGGTGGCACCGATAATATTCGACGCAACAAATGGGCGTTGATTAACAAATGCTAATGCCATTTGTACCGGATCAATATCGTGTTTTTTAGCAATATCGATGTAGGTTTGGGTTGCGGCCTCACCTTGTGGTGTAAAGTAACGAACAAAGCGTTCAAATAAGCTACAACGAGCGCCATCTGGTCGAGCGCCATTGAGATACTTACCACTTAATACCCCGAATGCTAGCGGCGAATAAGCCAGTAACTCGACACCTTCATGGTGACTAATTTCTGATAGGCCAACTTCAAAGCTGCGGTTGAGTAGATTATATGGGTTTTGAATCGATACGATCCTTGGCAAATCATGCTTTTCTGCTAAACGTAGCAACGTCATCACGCCCCATGGAGTTTCATTTGATACACCGATATAACGAGTTTTACCCGCTTTCACTAACTCCGCTAATGCTTCTAATGTTTCGATAAGAGTGACTTCTTGCTGTTCATCTAAATAAGGGTAGTTGAGTTGTCCAAAGCGGTTGTTATTACGTTGAGGCCAATGTATTTGGTACAAGTCAACGTAATCGGTTTTGAGACGTTGTAAGCTGCTATCCATTGCGAGATGAATATTACGACGATCGAGACTCATGTTTTCACGAATGTGAGACATACGGCCTGGGCCTGCCACTTTGGTCGCCAAAATGATTTTTTCGCGTTTACCTGATTTTTCTAGCCAATGACCAATATATTCTTCGGTGGATCCTTGGGTGCTAGGCTTTGGCGGAACAGGATACATTTCTGCGGTATCGATGAAGTTAACCCCCCTTTCGAGCGCATAATCTAATTGTTCGAAAGCTTCTTTTTGAGTGTTCTGTTCACCATAGGTCATTGTACCTAAAGCTATTTTACTGACTTCTAAATTAGAGTGCGGGATTTTGTGGTATTTCATTGCACATCCTTGGGCGATCGTTGAAAAATCATATAAATGGTTTGTTCAATATATAGCAAAAAAGCTCGAGTAGTAAGTCAGTTAGCTAAGGTTAGATTTTTGTTCTAGACTGGAATATAACACCATGAATTGTCCTGAGTGGGAGGTAAGGATGAGAAAACAGCAATTGGATCACTGGTTGCAAGCGAGTAAAAATGAGGAGTGTGACCCTCCTAAAGTATTTGTGGTGAGTTGTGCTGATCTTTCCCACTATTCACTTGCTGTTGAATATAAACATCGACTTGAGCCGATCATGGAAAAAGATCAATTAGCTTATTTCAATTCTTTAGAATCGGTAAAGGATGAGTTAAAAAAATTAGGCTTATCCAGTGCTTATCTTAGATTGCATAATGCTTATGATGAATTTGGCGCTGAGGGACTCGATCTTTTTCAGGATATTGAATTACATCTCGCTTCTTAGTGGATTAAGTGGCAGGGTTTTACTAGGTAACAGACGGTGGCTATGAAGATCGTTGCAAATGATTTAGTAAAATATTCGCTGTGAATTGTTTCCGTAAATAAAAACCTCTTGGTAAGGCCTTGATAGGCTGCCCATTGGCACTATAGGCTTCTGTTACCACTTTACTATTGGCCGCTTTAGGTCGTAGCTGCATTACTTCCCCGTGCTTAGCCGTAATCTGCTCTACCTTCCCTAGTACGATAAATTCCATCAACTCTTCCCAATCTTGTTGAAGTTGTTGTTCTTCTTGAGCACTTGGAGACCATAAGATTGGACGACCAACTCGGCGTTCAGCAAGAGGGATATCTCGTTCACCTTCAACCGGGATCCATAATACTTTTGCGAGTTTATGCTTAACATGGCTATTCTGCCAGGTTAGCCCATTGACTCCGGTTAAGGGGGCAACAGATATAAATGTAGTTTCCAATGGTTGACCATTAAATCCAATTGGAATGGTTTTTAATTCAATGCCTAAATGCTCAAAATCTGGTTGAGCTTTACTGCCAGATTCGGCACCTAAATGCCATTCAAGTAATTGTCCTACCCAACCTTTTTCCCGTTTGAGATTTTCGGGAACAATAATACCAGCTTGGTGTGCTAAAGAAGCAAAAGAACGAGCAACAATCTTTTCGGCTCGTTGCATCAATTCTTGTTCTGTCTTAGGGGGTAACGGCATAGCAAATGATCTGATTAAAAAACAAGGGTTCTATAGTACATTATTTTTAACAAGGATCTTATTCGCTTTGATCTTATTATGTTGTTAAATTAACTTATCCACAGGTTTTTTTCTGGATGGTGAAAATAAAAGTGATGACGATCACTTTATTCACATTTGCTGTAATAAAAGAATATGTATGAGTCCTTTTTGAGCGCTTTAGTATGATCTAATGTGGATAATATAAATCATGATGGATCTTTGACCGATCTGTGCCTATAAAAGATCCTAAAGATCTTTTATTTGTCTTCAATTGGATTTTTGTTCCTATTGTTATGTTTTTAAATAACTTTATTCTATTTTCGCATGACAGTTTGACTGTTGTATTTGAGTGTTAAATAAGCCATTTAATGGTTTTATCGTTTTCTTCACACATTTATTCACAGAAATAGTGAATAAATGCCACAGCAACTCAATTTTTGTGTTGATAACTTATTATTTAAGCTAATTTGATTAAAAAGTGGATGTTAGGTAATAAAAAACGCGATATTGTGCTCTTGAAATTTGCCCCTTTTGTGGATATGTGAAAAAATCACTGGTAACAGAGATTTATATTAGAGGTTAGCCGTGATAGATGGCGATGGTTACCGCTTAAATGTGGGAATTGTAATATGTAACAACCATGGTCAGGTATTCTGGGCAAAACGATACGGGCAGCATTCTTGGCAATTTCCACAAGGTGGGATTGATGACGGTGAAACACCGGAACAAGCACTATTTCGTGAATTGTATGAAGAAGTTGGGCTAACAAAGAAAGATGTGAAAATCATTGGAGTCAGTCGTCATTGGTTAAAATATAAATTACCAAAACGTCTGGTGAGATGGGATTCCAAGCCTGTGTGTATTGGCCAAAAACAGAAATGGTTTTTACTACGGTTAGAGTGTGATGAATCAAACATCAATATGAACCGTGGACGAACCCCTGAATTCGATGGTTGGCGTTGGGTGAGTTTTTGGTATCCAGTCAGACAAGTGGTTTCTTTTAAAAGGGATGTATATCGACGAGCAATGAAAGAGTTTGCTTCGATTGCGATGCCTTTTCGAGATCCTAAAATGAAAGGTAAGAGAAAAGTGCGTCGATAAGTCTTTATCTGGTTAATAACTAGGTAAGACCTCATAAAGGTGAATGTGAATGCTTATTCAACTAAGGGACATCGTTGAACAAGTATCTAAAGCAGACGATCTTCGTCAAGCATTAGATATTTTGGTAAAGGATACTTGTAAAGCGATGCACACAGAGTGTTGCACCGTTTATTTAGCCAATAACGAGCAAAGTCGTTTGGAGCTAATGGCCACCCAAGGGCTAAAGTTTTCTGGCCAAACTATTCACATTCCTTTTGAAGAAGGTTTAGTAGGGCTGGTTCGTCGCAGCGCCGAACCTCTCAATCTATCTTATGCACAAAAACATCCCAATTTTAAATATTTCCCTGAGCTTGGGGAAAATGTTTATCAATCTTTCCTCGGAACTCCGATCATTCACCGCCGCCAGATATTAGGCGTGTTAGTGATTCAGCAACGATCACCAAGATCATTTAGTGAAGTAGAAGAATCGTTCCTCGTGACACTTGCCGCTCAGTTGGCGGTCATTCTTGCTCATTCTCAAGCCCAAGGTCAATGGCAACTCAATGACCATCAAGTCCATTCCTATAAAGGCATAGCAGCTTCGTCTGGCATTGCAATTGGTCAAATTTGGTGGGATGACACTCATCCAGATCTTTCCCAAATTGCTCCAGCTTCTTGTTTAGATATTAATCAAGATCAAGAGTGGCTGGCGCTTGCGATTGAAAGTGCGATTGCGGATTTTCGCCGGATGCGTAAGCGTTTTGATAGTGAATTAAATAAAGATACTTTAGCAATCTTTGAGCTATTTGTTCACTTATTGCATGATCCTATGCTGCGTGCCGATTTGAATAAACAGATAGAGAAAGGCGATCGAGCGGATTGGGCGTTAAGACAAGTCGTCGAGCTTTATGCTGAGCGTTTTGCCAGCATGAGTGACTCTTATTTACGAGAACGATCCAACGACATTAAAGAGCTTGGACAGAGATTACTGTATTTCTTACACAATAGTGAAGTTCGAACTCCTAGTTTTAAAAATCCGGTTATTTTGGTGGTTAGGGAACTGACTGCTTCAATATTGGCTGCGATTCCTAAAGATAAGCTGCTTGCGGTTATTTCATTGGAAGGTGCCGCGAATTCACATGCGGCCATTTTATCTCGTGCACTTGGTATTCCTGCCATCATGGGCGCGCAACTTAAACCAGAATCGATATCGGGTAAATTCGGTATCGTAGATGGTTATAGTGGTGATATCTTTGTTGAACCTGCTGCCCAATTACTTACCGAATATCAATCGTTAGCTAATGAAGAAGAAGAACTTTCAGATTTAGTTGCTCAGGAATTATCGGAACCCGCCGCTACCCAAGATGGCAAGCGAGTAGAATTGATGCTCAATGCCGGCCTTAGTGCCGATACCAATATTGCGGTTAACCAAGGCGTTGATGGGGTTGGTTTGTATCGTACGGAAATTTCGTTTTTATTGCATAATCGCTTTCCTTCCGAAGAAGAACAAACCCAACAATACCGCACGATTTTAGCGACTTATCCGGATAAACGCGTGGTAATGCGAACCTTAGATATCGGTGGTGATAAAGCATTACCTTACTTCCCAATTGAAGAAGATAACCCTTTTCTAGGGTGGCGTGGCATCCGTTTTACTTTAGATCATCCAGATATCTTTTTAATTCAACTACGCTCAATGTTAAAAGCCAGTACCGGGCTAGGTAATTTAAATATTATGTTACCTATGGTGTCGGGATGCCAAGAGATTGATGAATCTCTGATCTTGATAGAGCGTGCTTATCAAGATGTGTCGCAGGTCGATCCTAATATTCAGCGGCCACAAATCGGTATTATGCTCGAAGTACCTTCAATGCTGTATTTATTACCGTTAGTGGCGCATAAAGTGGATTTTGTATCAGTTGGTACTAACGATTTAACTCAATATCTACTGGCGGTTGATCGAAATAACTCTCGGGTGTCGGATGTGTACGAACATGTTCATCCTTCAGTAGTAATGGCACTTAAACATATTTATGATATGTGTCAACAATATAAACTGCCAGTGTGTATTTGTGGTGAGTTAGCAGGGGATCCAATAGGTGCCTTGCTGCTTATTGGTATGGGATATCGCTCATTGAGTATGAACACATCCAATGTTGCCCGAATCAAATATATTCTACGTAAATCTGACTCTACAGAATTGCAGCAGCTCCTTAATACTGCGATGAAGCAAGCCTACGGTACTGATATCTATAACCTAGTATTTCAATATCTAGAACAGAAAGGTTTGGCTGGCTTTATTCGTGCTGGTAAGAAATAAGAGTTTTTACTACGTAATTTCTGAGCCGCTAATTAATTTGATTGGTATTACTGTATCTGTGTAGGCTTTACTTTATTATACTCGCCAATAAATTATCTTTTTATGTTTGATGGCACTAAAGCTGTAACTCTTGGTCAGATAGTATCTACCTTCTATTATTTTTTTACTTTAAAGCAGAGAGACTTTTATGAGTCAGGGATTTTTAGTCTTCCCACAGATTGATCCGATCATTTTCTCTATCGGGCCAATTGGTGTGCGTTGGTATGGATTGATGTATTTACTAGGGTTCGCTTTTGCAATGTACGTTGCTAACAAGCGGGCTGATAAACCAGGCAGTGGTTGGACGCGTGAGCAAGTTTCTGATCTACTCTTTGCAGGCTTCCTTGGGGTAGTACTTGGTGGCCGCATTGGCTATGTGCTGTTTTATGGCTTTGACTACTGGATGGAAGATCCATTGTATCTGTTTAAAGTCTGGACGGGGGGGATGTCATTCCACGGTGGCTTGCTCGGTGTGATCACTGCCATGCTATGGTATGCACGTAAAAACCAACGTACTTTCTTTGGTGTGGCAGACTTTATTGCGCCATTAGTTCCGTTTGGTCTAGGTGCTGGTCGTATCGGTAACTTTATTAATGGTGAGCTATGGGGACGCGTGACTGACGTGCCATGGGCGATGATTTTCCCAACTGGTGGCCCATATCCACGTCACCCATCTCAATTGTATGAATTTTTACTTGAAGGGGTCGTGCTCTTCTTTATCTTAAATTGGTTCATTCGTAAACCTAGACCTGCTGGTGCGGTGTCGGGGCTATTTTTGATTGGCTATGGAGTATTCCGCTTCTCAGTGGAATTTGTTCGTCAGCCAGATGCACAGCTTGGTTTATTTGATAACTTTATTTCGATGGGGCAAATTCTATCCACACCTATGATTATTATTGGTGCCTTGATTATGATTTGGTCATATAAAACTCAGAAACCGCCTGTATATTCAAATGAAAAAGCCAGCAAACCAACTAAAGGGAAGTAAGTTGTGAAACAATATTTAGAACTTTGCCAGCGTATTATTGATGAAGGGCAATGGGTTGAAAATGAGCGTACAGGTAAACGCTGCTTGACGATTATTAATGCCGATCTAACTTATGATGTTGGTAACAATCAATTTCCTTTAGTGACCACACGTAAGAGCTTTTGGAAATCGGCAGTTGCTGAGTTGCTGGGTTATATTCGTGGTTATGATAATGCGGAAGATTTCCGTAAGTTGGGCACCAAAACATGGGATGCTAATGCTAACTTAAACCAAGCTTGGCTCGAGAATCCTTACCGTAAAGGCGAAGATGATATGGGCCGTGTTTATGGTGTTCAAGGGAGAAGCTGGACAAAACCGGATGGTGGGCACATCGATCAATTACGTAAAATTGTCGATGATTTAATCCGTGGTGTCGATGACCGAGGTGAGATTTTAAACTTCTATAACCCTGGTGAGTTTCATATGGGATGTTTACGCCCTTGTATGTACAGCCACCACTTTTCCCTACTTGGTGATACGCTATATTTAAACAGTACTCAACGTTCATGTGATGTACCGCTAGGCCTTAATTTCAATATGGTTCAAGTGTACGTGTTCTTAGCGATTATGGCGCAAATTACCGGTAAAAAAGCTGGCGTTGCGTATCATAAGATCGTTAATGGTCATATTTATGAAGACCAACTCGCACCAATGCGTGATATTCAATTGAAGCGTACGCCGTTTGACGCGCCTAAATTCCATATTAACCCTAAGATTAAAACGTTAGAAGATTTAGAAACTTGGGTAACGCTGGATGATTTTGAGGTGACAGATTATCAATGTCACGATGCGATTAAGTATCCATTTTCAGTGTAGAGTGTCCGATAGGTAAGCATAATCGACTATCAGCCCTTATTTGGTCACATGTGCCTAATAAGGGCTTTTTAATAGTTCGGTAAAAGCATATTATGAGTCAATTAATTATGGTTTTTCCGAGGCAATAAATGTCACATTTGAATTATAACCATCTGTATTACTTTTGGATGGTCTGCAAACAAGGCTCAGTAGCAAAAGCGGCTGAAGCTTTGTTTCTAACACCTCAAACGGTGACTGGACAAATTAAAGCATTTGAAGAGCGTATGAATGGCAAGTTGATGAAGCGTAGTGGTCGTAGTGTGGAGCCTACCGAGCTTGGTCAATTGGTCTTTAAGTATGCCGATAAAATGTTTGGTCTCAGCTACGAAATGCTGGATATCGTTAATTACTCTCAGCAAGAAAATGTATTGTTTGATGTTGGGGTAGCGGATGCATTATCGAAAAGGCTTGTCAGTAAGATTCTGTTAAATACCGTGCCGGAAGATAACAGTATTCACCTACGCTGTTTTGAGTCGACTCATGAATTACTATTAGAGCAACTCTCTCAACATAAGTTAGATATGATTTTATCGGATTGCCCTGTCGATTCGAGTCAAAGCCCTGGGTTGTATAGTAAGAAGCTAGGGGAATGCAAAATGAACTTTTATTCTTCTCAGCCGATTGAAAATAATGATTTTCAATCGGCATTGTCTCAAAGAAAATTACTGATTCCAGGAAGAAGAACTTCAATGGGACGTAATCTCATGCATTGGTTTGAAAGATTAGGGATTACCCCTAATATTTTAGGCGAATTTGATGATTCAGCATTAATGAAGGCCTTTGCTCGTTATCACACTGATGCCATTTTTCTTGCTCCTAACTTATACTTATCAGAAGTTGAAGATGAGTTTTCTCTGCATTTGATTGCAGAAGTCGAAGATTTGAAAGAAGAATATTATGTTATTTTTGCAGAAAGGATGATCCAACATCCTTCTGTAAAGAATTTATGTGATGCGGATTTTAGTCGGTTATTTCAACCACTCCGAGATCATTCCCCTTATTCAATAGTGAGATAATAAGATGGATTTTAAAGAGATGGAAAGTAATCTTTCTCAAGCAGTGGTTCTTCTTAAAGCCATGGCCAATGAAAATCGATTACAGATATTATGTATTTTGCATCAAAATGAATTATCAGTTGGGCAGTTGTGTGAAAAGTTACCTCTAAGTCAATCGGCATTGTCTCAGCATTTGGCGTGGCTACGCCGAGATGGACTGGTGATTACTCGTAAAGAGTCACAAACTGTATACTACTCATTGCAAAGTGATGAAGTAAAAGCTTTGATTAAGCAGTTGCATCATTTGTATTGCGATAAATAATCACTCCGAGAGCCGAGAGCCGAGAGCCGAGAGCCGAGAGCCGAGAGCCGAGATACTAGAAATGCAGATATAAAAAAACCGACCCTAAGGTCGGTTTTTAGCAATTAAACAACTTTAAAATTAAAGTGCTTTGATCGCTGCAGCAAAACGAGACTTGTGACGAGCAGCTTTATTCTTATGAATAAGGCCTTTAGTCGCCATGCGGTCTAGTAATGGTGTAACTTCAACTAGTGCAGCAGTTGCAGCTTCTTTATCGCCAGCTTCAATAGCCGCGATAGTTTTTTTCATGTAAGTGCGCATCATAGAACGACGGCTAGCATTGTGCTGGCGACGTTTCTCAGCTTGGATAGCGCGCTTCTTAGCAGATTTACTGTTTGCCAAGGGTCTAACTCCCAAAAAACTTTAGTTCGGTGACAATTTAAGGGCGAGGACTATGCCTTTTCCCTTAAAATATGTCAACAGATTTGTGCAAAAACCAATCTTTACCAAACAAAAATTTTGGTGAAGTATGGCTATCGCGGTTAAGATGGCGTGGATTCTATCAGCATTTGAATACCAATGCTATACCCAAGTAACTTCAGGGTGCAAGTTTCAGCAAGAATAAAACAAGCTTTAGGCAAGGCAAATTAAATATGATCATAGTTATTCTATCTCTGTTCAATTTAACGCAGCATAAAGCTTGTTTTAACTTGCCCTTCGGGAGCTTCATCCACATCTTTATACTGCGTCAGATTGGTTTGAAAGGTGCCTACACTCCTTCGCCAATCTTCCTTGCCTAAAGGTCTGGATGATAGCTCTGAATTCTGCATCTTGAAGTCACTTGGGGATATAATTATCTCATTACAAAGTCACTTATTGATGGCAAATTTATGCTCAAATAGCGATAAATTGGCCACTGAGGGCTTATTGTCGTTTATGACTATTTTTTATCGAGGCACGCGTGAGTCGAAAACTATTACGATCTGGGCTAATTGTTAGCGCCATGACATTTGTTTCTAGGGTATTAGGCCTGGTACGTGATGTTGTTGTTGCTAATTTAATGGGAGCTGGTGCGGCTGCCGATGTATTCTTTTTTGCCAATCGAATTCCTAACTTTTTGCGTCGTTTATTTGCCGAGGGCGCATTTTCTCAAGCTTTCGTTCCTGTATTGACTGAATATCACGCGTCTGGCGATATGGATAAAACTCGTCAACTTATCGCTAAAGTTTCAGGGACACTTGGGGTGCTTGTAACTATTGTGACACTACTAGGTGTACTTGGTTCTGGTGTGGTCACTGCCGTTTTTGGTGCTGGTTGGTTTATGGATTGGCTGAATGATGGCCCGAAAGCTGACAAGTTTGTCCTGGCTAGCTTCTTATTGAAGATCACTTTTCCTTATTTGTGGTTTGTCACTTTTGTTGCTTTATCTGGTGCAATTTTAAATACCTTAGGTAAGTTTGCGGTTTCATCATTTACTCCGGTGTTTTTAAACATAATGATGATTTTAGCCGCGTTATATATTTCCCCCAATCTCGATCAGCCTGAAGTGGGTCTCGCTATTGGGGTATTCTTAGGCGGCTTGGCGCAGTTTTTGTTCCAAATTCCATTTTTATTAAAGCAAAAAGTGATCGTCCGTCCGCAATGGGGTTGGAATGATCCCGGTGTGAAAAAAATCCGCACTCTAATGATTCCTGCATTGTTTGGGGTATCGGTTAGTCAAATTAACTTATTGTTTGATTCTGCAGTGGCCAGTTTTCTTGCGACAGGTTCAATCAGTTATCTTTATTATTCGGATCGCCTATTGGAATTTCCGTTAGGTTTGTTTGGTATCGCAATTGCAACGGTTATCTTGCCGGCCTTATCACGTAAGCATGTCGATGCTGAAAATGATGGATTCTCCAAGACAATGGATTGGGGCGTTCGCATGGTGCTGCTGCTCGGTGTGCCTGCGATGTGTGGATTAATTGTGCTTGCTAAGCCAATGCTGATGGTGCTGTTTATGCGTGGCGAGTTTTCTGCTGCGGATGTACAAAATGCTTCTTTGTCGTTGTTTGCTTATGCCACTGGCTTACTGAACTTTATGTTAATCAAAGTATTAGCACCGGGTTACTACTCAAGACAAGACACGAAAACTCCAGTTCGTTATGGCATCATAGCGATGTTGACTAATATTGTGTTCAATGCGATTTTTGCTTACTTCTTTGGTTATGTAGGTTTAGCACTGGCAACATCGCTTTCAGCCTTAGTTAATATGGGGTTATTATATCGCGGTCTACATATTGCCAATGTGTATCGACTATCAAAAGAAACGATTGTTTTTGCTATGAAAATTGCTCTAGCTGGTGGTTTGATGGTGGCCGTAATTGATTGGCAGATGGCTGATTTTGCTACTTGGCTAACTTGGTCTATTTCTGTGCGTGCAATGTGGCTAGCGGGTTTGATTGGTTTAGGTGCCGCGGTTTATCTGGTTTCTGCAACGTTATTTGGTATTCGCCTGAAACACTTGAAGGCCGATTAATTGGCAACAACAAAGGTGCGTGATGCTCGCATATTAAGGGCATTACGTATATAATTCGTCGGTTTAACGCGAAGCAAAAATTTGGTAAATAAAAACCGTATGGAATTGATTCGAGGCATTCACAATATTCAAGCGCATCATTCAGGATGTGTGCTCAGCATTGGTAATTTTGATGGCGTTCATTTAGGACATCAGAAAGTATTAAAGCAACTTTGTGAACACGCTGAGACTTTAGATCTACCCTCGATTGTGATGACATTTGAGCCTCAGCCCATGGAGTTTTTTGCGAAGCAAGCTGCGCCAGCAAGGCTCACTCGATTGCGAGATAAGTTTGCCCAATTATCTAAATGTAAAATTGATCGCTTATTGTGTGTTAATTTTAATCAAAAGTTTGCCAGTTTAAGCCCTGAAGATTTTATTAGTGAGTTGCTAGTTAAGAAACTTGGGGTTAAGTTTTTAGTGGTTGGTGATGATTTTTGTTTTGGAAAGAATCGCCAAGGTACTTTTTCTGACTTGCAAAAAGCAGCGGATAAATATGGCTTCCAAGTGGTCAATACACAAAGCTTTTGTATGCCAGAACGTATTGCTCAACAAGCTGACTCTTCAGTGAGAGTCAGTAGTACTGCGATTCGCCAAGCATTAGCGAGTGATGATTTGGCGTCAGCCGCGGCTATGCTAGGTCGTGACTACAGTATTAATGGTCGTGTATCACATGGCCGTAAGTTAGGCCGAACCATTGATTTTCCAACGGCGAACATCCCATTAAAGCGTAATGTGTCACCAGTGTCTGGTGTCTATGTGGTGAAAGTGATCGGAGCCGATGGCAATGCGGTGATCGGTGGTGTTGCTAATGTCGGTAACAGGCCAACCGTTAATGGTGTACGTCAACAACTTGAAGTGCACTTGTTTGACTTCAAAAGTAATCTATACGGTAAGCAACTAGAAGTAGTTCTACTACATAAAATTCGTGATGAACAAAAATTTGATTCATTTGAATTATTGAAACAACAAATAGTATTAGATGCTCAAGTGGCAAGGGTGTGGTTACTTGAGCACAACATATTTTCAGAGATGGCTGAATAAGCGCTACATCTCCAAGAAAATCCTTATTTAATATCGCCCAATGTAACGGAATTAAGAATCGATGACTGACTATAAAGATACTCTGAATCTACCTGAAACGGGGTTTCCAATGCGCGGAAATCTGGCTAATCGTGAGCCAGAAATGCTTAAGCGTTGGTACAAAGAAGATCTTTACGGCGCAATCCGTGCTGCAAAGAAAGGTAAAAAATCCTTCGTATTACACGATGGCCCTCCATACGCCAACGGTGATATTCATATTGGTCACGCGTTAAACAAGATTCTTAAAGATATTATTATTAAGTCAAAAACACTTTCTGGCTTTGATGCTCCATACGTTCCTGGTTGGGACTGTCACGGTCTTCCAATTGAACTTATGGTTGAGAAGAAAAAAGGCAAGCCGGGGCAAAAAATCTCGGCGGCTGAATTCCGTGAAGAATGCCGTAAATATGCGGCGGGCCAAGTAGAAGGTCAAAAAGAAAGCTTTAAGCGTTTGGGTATCATGGGCGAGTGGGACAAACCGTACCGCACTATGGATTTTAATACAGAAGCGAACATTATTCGTGCTTTAGGTAAAATTGCAGACCAAGGTCATTTACTGAAAGGTTTCAAACCGGTTCACTGGTGTACTGACTGTGGTTCAGCTCTAGCTGAAGCGGAAGTAGAATATAAAGATAAAGTATCGCCTTCTATCGATGTGCGTTTTAAAGCTGCTGACCAAGCTGCGACCGTTGCTAAGTTTGATTGCAAAGAAGGTCATCAAGGTGAAGGTGATGTATCGATTGTTATTTGGACGACCACTCCTTGGACATTGCCTGCAAACCGCGCGGTATGTTTGCGTGACGATCTTGAATACGTATTGATTCAAGTTGAAGCTAATGGCGAACAAGCTGCTGAGCGTGTTATCGTGGCATCAGATCTAGCGAAATCTGTGATGGATCGCGCAGGTATCGAGCATTTTCATAACTTAGGTTTTGCCAGTGGTAAAGATCTTGAATTAACGCAATTCTCTCACCCATTCTACGACTTCAGTGTTCCTGCTATCTTGGGCGATCACGTTACAACGGATTCTGGTACTGGTGTGGTTCACACTGCTCCTGGCCACGGCCAAGAAGACTTCGTAGTCGGTAAACAATATGATTTAGAAGTGGCTAACCCAGTGGGTTCTAACGGCGTTTACTTACCTGATACCGAGCTATTTGCGGGTCAACACGTCTTTAAAGCGAACGATTCGGTACTTGAAGTATTGAAAGAAAAAGGTGCACTTTTACATCACCATGCTTATGAGCACAGCTACCCACATTGTTGGCGTCATAAGACTCCAATCATCTTCCGTGCAACACCACAATGGTTTGTATCGATGGATCAAGCGGGTCTACGTGCCAAAGCATTAGGTGCTATTAAAAATGTGGAGTGGATGCCGGAGTGGGGTCAAAGCCGCATCGAAGGTATGATCGAAGGTCGCCCTGAGTGGTGTATCTCTCGTCAACGTACTTGGGGCGTGCCAATCGCTTTATTCGTACATAAAGAAACCGCTGAACTGCACCCTAACTCTCTTGAGCTTATCGAGAAAGTCGCGAAGCTAGTAGAAGAAAAAGGCATTCAAGCTTGGTGGGATGTAGATGCCGCTGAACTAATGAGCGAAGAAGATTCCGCTAACTACGAGAAGGTTCTTGATACGTTAGATGTATGGTTTGATTCTGGTGTGACCCACTACGCCGTTGTAGATAATCGTGATGAATTCAATGGTCATAGTGCGGATTTATACCTTGAAGGTTCAGATCAACACCGTGGTTGGTTCCAATCATCATTGATCACTTCGATCGCAATGAAAGATGAAGCACCTTATAAGCAAGTACTAACACACGGTTTCGTTGTTGATGGTAAAGGCCGTAAGATGTCGAAATCTATCGGCAACGTGGTTGCACCAAAAGATGTCACTAACAAGCTGGGTGCTGACATTTTACGTCTATGGGTCGCTTCAACTGACTACACGGGTGAAGTAGCGGTTTCTGATGAAATCCTAAAACGTAGTGCCGATGCGTATCGTCGTATTCGTAACACTGCACGTTTCTTCCTTGCGAACCTAAACGGTTTCAACCCAGCAACGGATATGGTCGCGCCAGAAGATATGGTGGCATTGGATCGTTGGGCGGTCGCGCGTGCACAAGCCGCACAAACTGAGATCGTCAAAGCGTATGAACAGTATAATACTCATGGCGTAACACAGCGGTTAATGCAGTTCTGTTCAATTGAAATGGGTTCATTCTACTTAGATGTGATTAAAGACCGTCAGTACACCGCGAAACAAGGTAGTCATGCACAACGTAGTTGCCAAACTGCACTTTACTACATCGTAGAAGCACTGGTTCGTTGGATGGCGCCTATCATGTCATTCACTGCCGATGAAATCTGGAACGAAATGCCAACTAAACTACCAAATGGTGAAGCTCGCGATCAGTTTGTGTTTACGGGTGAATGGTTCGATGGTTTATTCGGTCTAATTGAAGGCGAAGAGCTAAATAACGAATTTTGGACGCAAATCCAAACGGTTCGTGCTTCAGTGAACAAATTGCTTGAAGCGGCTCGTAACGACAAAACGATTGGTGGTTCATTACAAGCGGAAGTGACTCTGTACGCAGATGACGCCTTAGCTGCAACCATCAATAAGCTTGAAGATGAATTACGCTTTGTATTATTAACCTCTAAAGCACAAGTGAAGCCACTAAGCGAGAAAACTGACGCAGCTAAAGAAACCGAAGTAGAAGGTTTATTGGTAGAAGTGGCTGCTTCAGAAGCTGAGAAGTGTGACCGTTGTTGGCACCATGTGGCCGATGTTGGCACCATTGCTGGTCATGAAACCATTTGTGGCCGTTGTGTGACTAACGTTGATGGCGACGGCGAAGTCCGCAAGTTCGCGTAATGAGTAAGCTTATCAAACAAACAGGGCTTCGCTGGCTATGGCTGGCGGCTCTGGTGTTTTGCTTAGACATTGGCATTAAGTTAATTGTTATGGATAACATGGGATATGGTTGGTCAAACCGTATTGAAGTGTTGCCGTTTTTTAATCTACTTTATGTTCATAACCTAGGTGCAGCATTTAGCTTCTTAAGTGATCAAGAAGGTTGGCAACGTTGGTTGTTCTCAGGCATCGCATTTGTGGTGAGTGGCATGTTGATGTGGTGGATGCGTAAGCTACCTGCTACTGAGCGTTGGAACAATGTTGCTTATGCTTTAGTGATTGGCGGTGCTCTCGGCAATGTATTTGACAGAATTGTGCATGGCTTTGTTGTCGATTATCTCGATTTCTTCTGGGGTAATTATCACTGGCCAGCCTTTAACTTGGCGGATTCAGCCATTTGTATCGGTGCCGTTATGATTGTGCTTGATGGTTTTCGCTCTAAAAAAGAGCAACCAGACGCCTAATTCGTTACTCAAGCCTCAGTTTAAAAGCGCCATTGGTTTTCCAGTGGCGCTTTTTTATATAATTTAGTTCCTAGTTCCTAGTTCCTAGTTCCTAGGCGAAATTTCAATGACTACAAGGATTTAATGTGTCGATAATTACAGAAGATAGTACGGTTACTTTGCATTTTACCATTAAGCTGAAAGATGGCTCGGTAGCCGATAGTACTCATAATATGGGAAAAGCGGCTAAATTTACGATGGGTGATGGTAGTTTAAGCCCTAACTTTGAAACTTGCCTTATCGGTTTAACGAGCGGTGAAAGCAAAGCGATAAAGCTTGAAGCCAAAGATGCTTTTGGTGAGCCGAACCCAGATTTTATTCAATATATGGATAAAAATCGCTTTAATGGTCAAGAGTTAGAGGTCGGCACTATCATGGCGTTTAATGGCCGAGATGGCATGGAAATTCCGGGCATTATTTCCGAAGTTACAGGTGAATCGGTAAAGGTTGACTTTAATCATCCACTTGTCGGCCAAGACGTGGTTTTTGACGTAGAAATTTTAGCAGTAGAATAGCTGACATTTAGGGATAATAGTTGCCTGTAAAAACGTTATCGGTAGAATAGCGCCATTCCTTGCCGCTTAAGTGATCAAAGATATGACCCAAGACATGAAAATTTTGTTAGCCAATCCACGTGGCTTCTGTGCTGGTGTAGACCGTGCGATCAGTATTGTTGAACGTGCATTAGAAATGTATCAGCCGCCAATTTATGTTCGTCATGAAGTGGTGCACAATCGTTTCGTGGTTGAAGGTTTAAAACAGCGTGGCGCAGTGTTTGTTGAAGAATTGTCTGAAGTGCCTGATGACAATATTGTTATTTTCTCAGCACATGGTGTTTCTCAAGCGGTTCGCCAAGAAGCAAAAGATCGCCAGTTAACAGTTTTTGATGCAACTTGTCCTTTAGTAACGAAAGTTCATATGGAAGTGGCTCGCGCGAGTCGCCGTAATATGGAAGTCGTATTGATCGGTCATGCTGGACACCCAGAAGTCGAAGGCACTATGGGGCAATACGCCAGCGAAACGGGTGGTATGTACCTAGTAGAGCGTCCAGAAGATGTCGCTAAACTAGTAGTAAAAGATCCTACTCACTTACATTACGTTAGCCAAACGACACTTTCGGTTGATGAAACCTCTGATGTGATTGATGCGCTCCGTAAAACCTTCCCAGAAATTCAAGGGCCGCGTAAAGATGACATTTGTTACGCCACTCAAAACCGTCAAGACGCAGTCCGTATTTTGGCTGGTAGTGTTGATGTGATGGTCGTCGTAGGCTCGAAAAACTCGTCAAACTCAACACGCCTGAAAGAGCTATCGGAAAAACTGGGCACGCCTGGTTATCTCACCGATTGCCCTGAAGACATTAATCCAGCTTGGTTTGATGGTAAAACGAAAGTCGGCGTTACCGCAGGTGCATCGGCTCCTGAAGAACTCGTCCATCAAATCATCGAGCGCATTAAAGAACTTGGCGGACGTGATGTAGAAGAAGTACTAGGCCGCGAAGAAAATATGTTCTTTGAAGTGCCAAAAGAGCTGCAAATTAAGAATGTAGAGTAGCGGGGAGCGGTAAAGACGTTTCTCGTTGCTCGGAAGAGATAGTTCGAGACAAAATCAAATAAGGTCGCTAGATGAAAGCCTAGCGGCCTTTTTGTTTTTTAGGTTATTCTATTTTGAAAAATTGTCATCACTGAATAGTGAGGGACGAACGCAGTTCACGATCTCCCTTATTATCTTGAGACTCAAAATTCACCGCACATTATTAGAGCGTCATTCCAGCCGAGCCTAAGCGAGAGCAGGAATCTACTTATCACGCGCTGAATATTTGAAATATATTTAGGCAGATACCATTATGTAACAAGCGATCACAAATAACGCCCTCTCTTAACCAATGAAAAATACTTGGCATCAGATTTACAGCTAAGGGAGGGTTGATGTGAGTAGTTTATTTGTACCCCAAAGTATTTTGCTTAACCAACCCTATCCCCGCTTCCCCTTATATCGACTTCTGCTGCCAAGTGGCTTCATCTATCAAGGGGAAGAGCTAGTCTTTGTCGCTTGCAGTTGCAATATCTACCCAAGATTCACCACACATTATTAGAGCGTCATTCCAGCCGAGCCTAAGCGAGAGCAGGAATCTACTTATCACGCGCTGAATATTTACAGTGTTTTTTTACGCTAATACCATTAAACAACAAGCGATCACAAATAACTCCCTCCCTTTACCAACGAAAAATACTTGGCATCAAGATGTATAGCCAAGGGAGGGCGGGGAGGGTTGATGTGAGTGACTTATTTATGCCCCGAATTGAGTTAGCCAGTAACACTACAAGTTCTACAATGATTATCTTTTTCCATATATTTTCTCATGCTAAATGTTACTAATTCTGCATAGTTTGAAATTAGAACAATTGGATTTTTAGTTAGAAAAGCTAGGTATGTATGAACAATAGATCTAGTTTTCGCTTAGTTCTAGATACTGAGTAAATCCACAGCTCTTTACCATGAGTTAACCTTGGTGAACTATACGGATTGTTTCCGCATTTTATGTTGAATCAATATGAGGCGAATTCATATTTTATGAATTAATTTAGTTCTTTAGCTTGCTGTTTAAAAAAGTGACTGAGAAGATAGACGGAAATACTATACGGATTTTTTCCGTCTATTAAATTGTTATACGAGCAGGAGGCTAAATGGAACGCGGTATAATAATTACTCCAAATTATTCAATTTTGAATGATGGGCATGGATTACAAATGAATGGCTCTGTCGAGCCTATAAATCTCAGAAATTACCTTCTTTTTTGGGACAAGATAGATTATCCAACAAACAATATGATTCATATTGGTGGTGGTCAGGATGTTGACTTTCTCATTTAGGAAGGGATTGCTAAATCTACAACCGTACGATTTCGTGAATTACGAGGTGATCAAAATGGATTTTTACCACTAGCAACTCAAATGGCTGCTTACGAAGAAAACAATAAAGTTGAAAATGAAGAGTGGAGTATTGCCCAGCCAACGGATCAATTAATTGTTCCTCAGCAATATGCAAAAACACAAGGATGTTTAGAGTTTGAATTGTATAATGCTATCCAAATTCCAACCGGTGACGTCCCTCTTCCTGAAGTTATTGACTTTAAGAATAAAAGGTTGCCAGAGCTTTTAGCGTTACGTGATGCTATGGATTCAATTGTAGATACTGTAGTTACGAGCCAAGACATACCTAAACGAAAGAACAAAGCAATTAATAAACTTCATCGTGATTTAAATGATTTCAATCGCGTTATGAAAGAAACTGGCTTTAAAAGAGTTAAGCGTTCCTTAACAGCAATAGCCACAGACCCGTGGTTTGGTGTAAGTAATGCCATGATGCTAGGTAATGGTTATTTACCAGAAAATTATCAGCCATACATGCAAGGGATTAATGTGGCAGCTCTAGGGGCTTGTGCGCTGAAATTTAGCTATCGCGAATTGGGCGTTGGACGTAACATACCCGTTGAGTACAAACATTTTGCCTATCTTTCGAGTATCCAGAAAGAGCTCGTATAACAAACGACTATGGTGTCAATAATTAATTTTTAGCAAAATTTTCACCCCACATGGAGTCATCTCTTATCATCGAATTTAATATGACCACCATCTCTCTAGCTCAAATTATGTTTAAAAGCCAGATCCCGCATCTTCTTCGCCTAGGCTCATGTGCGGGATTACGGGGCCGGATCGATTCATTTTTGTCCCAAATGATACCTAATTAACTAAAAATCACTAACCGTAAGTGCCTTATCAACCATTCTTCATATACAAAAAAACCGACAGTCTTTCAACCATCAGCTTTCCTTTTTCGAGATCCGAGAAACGAAATGCGAAGCATCCGAGTCACCGATAGTAAAAAAACCGACAGTCTCTCAACTATCGGTTTTTATCTTTTCCGAGAAGCAACGCGCTCTAGTCACGAGCTTCCGAGTAACGCTTACACCGTCTTAGGTTTCGCGTTTAACTTATCTTCTTCAGCTTGGTCGAATTCTGGGTCGCCTTTGCCTTTCGATATTTTAATTACATAGCCGGTGATGAATAGCATCGCCACTACACCAATGATGGTTGAGATTTGCATGTCTAAACCAAAGCCTAGCGTGCTGCTGTTTAAGATAAAGGTAATACATACCGTCGTCATAAACATGGCAGGAATAGTCGTGATCCAGTGTAACTTGTTAAAGCGTAGTAGGTAAGCTGAAGCCGTCCATAACATCATTACTGCGGTCATTTGGTTAGCAAAACCGAAGTAGCGCCAGATGATGCCGAAGTCTACTTGAGTCAAAATGCCGCCGATAACAAATAATGGAAGTGCCATTAGTAAGCGGCTTTTTAGTGTTTTTTGTTCCATGTTGAAATATTCAGCAAGGATCAAACGGCTAGAACGGAAGGCGGTATCGCCAGAGGTGATAGGAAGAATTACCACACCTAGGAAAGCAATGACGCCACCGAATACGCCAAGTAAACCAAATGATGATGAGTAAACGACATTACCTGGGCCACCGTGTTTCACCGCTTCGCCTAGTGCATCCATTGAACCAAAGAATGACAACGCAACCGCACACCAGATTAGTGCGATAATACCTTCACCAATCATGGCACCAAAGAATACGAAACGACCGTTCTTTTCATTTTCCAAGCAACGAGCCATTAGAGGTGACTGAGTGGCATGGAAACCTGAAATCGCACCACAAGCAATGGTAATGAATAGGGCCGGCCATAGTGGTAGATCGTGTGGGTTCATATTGGTGAACATGTCGCTAAATTTATAGCCAGCAAGAATAGCTTGGTCACTTGAAAATGCGATTGCACTAATTAAGCCAACAGACATGAAAATTAACAAGAAGCCGAATAGAGGATAAAAACGACCAATGATTTTATCGATTGGAACGATAGTCGCTACAATATAATAAGCAAAGATAATCACAACCATAGTGCCCATTGAAACGGTCGCACTGGTTTGCTCGTTCACTAGGTTGCTGATCATGCCTGCTGGCGCGGAAACAAATACCACGCCGACTAATAGCAGTAAAATAATCGCAAACACATTCATGAAGTGTTTCGCACCTTTACCTAGATAGCGACCGGTAATCGATGGAACCGAAGCACCACCGTTACGGATAGAAAGCATACCAGAGAAATAATCGTGAACCGCACCAGCAAAGATGCAGCCTAAAACAATCCAAAGCATTGCCGCTGGGCCGTAAAGGGCACCCATGATTGGGCCGAAAATTGGGCCGACACCAGCAATGTTTAATAGTTGAACCAGGTAAACTTTCTTGTTCGACATTGGGACATAATCGACGCCATCTTGCTTAGAGTAAGCCGGAGTAGTACGGTTTTGATTAATGCCGAAAACTTTTTCAACGAAAGCTCCGTAAATAAAGTAACCAGCAATCAATGCGGCTACACAAAAAAGGAACATCATCATAATTATTGTCCTGTTCAATAAGAGGGGTGAGGAGTACGACATACATAATAATCCCAGCTTTAGTAACAAGCATTTAACCTTTTGATGAGTGGTCGCATATAAAATTGAACGGTCATTACACCTAATAAGTGGTTTTATTGTTAACTTATCGGTGCTTTTCTGATTTGTTTTAAATGTGACCTGTGTAATAGTTGTGATAAATATCAGTGTGATGAACAGAAGGAAATATCAATGAATCAAGCTCAAGTGAAGAAGTGGATGAAAAATATGAGTGTAGTAGCAGGTCTCCTTTTAGTGGTTGCTTGTACTAGCACAGCAGAAGATTATGCCGAAGCGGGTGATTGGAATGCGGTTGGTTATTCTGATGGCATTAAAGGTAAGCAGCACCGTACCGCGGGAGATTTTCAAGACTTTAGCAAAGTAAATATTAATGATTATGTCGATGGTTACTTAAAAGGCATCAATGAATACTGCAACCCTAATCATGCTTACCAAATCGGGTTAAGCGGCAATTACTATGAAGGCGTGTGTGAAGGAACCCCAGATTCACAAAAGTTTCGTATGGAATGGCAACGCGGTTGGAATGATAGTCAGATGAATAACTAATGTTATCGAATATTTGTGAATAGTTAATAATAGGTAGTATGTTTGATGCTCACTGAAGATCTAGGTTTAATGCTGGCCGCTGTTGGGGTAGTAGGGCTAGGGTGCCAATGGCTTGCATGGCGAATGAAGTTGCCAGCGATTTTATTTCTATTGATTGCCGGCTTTATTATTGGCCCGATTACGCATCTCTTTCAACCGAATGAAATGTTCGGCGATCTGCTTTTTCCTCTTATCTCCTTAGCCGTTGCGGTGATCTTATTTGAAGGGAGTTTGACGCTTAATCTCAAAGAGATCCGCGAAGTAAACCGAACCGTGATCAACATTGTCACTATCGGGGCGTTAATGACTTGGGCGATGACCAGTGTATTTACCTTCTATTTACTTGACTTTAGTTGGCCGTTGGCGTTGTTATTCGGTAGTTTGACTGTGGTGACGGGCCCAACAGTAGTGGTGCCACTCCTACGCACGGTAAGGCCAAAATCTAAGCTGGCTAACATATTGCGTTGGGAAGGGATTCTCATTGATCCAATTGGCGCGCTATTTATCGTGATCGTGTATGAGTTTATTGTTTCTAGTAGCAAGATGCACAGTTTGCATGTGTTCGGTTTGATCTTATTGATCGGCATCGTACTCGGCGGCTTAGCGGGAATGTTATTGGCGCAGATATTAAAACGCCGTTTATTACCTGAGTATTTGCAACCATTTGCCGTGTTAACCTTAGTACTCGGCGTATTTGCGGTTTCTAATGCTCTGGAGTCCGAGTCAGGCTTATTGTCGGTCACCGTGATGGGGATGTGGCTTGCGAATGCCAAAGGCGTCAATATTCAGAATATTCTGCATTTTAAAGAAAATCTAACCATCTTATTGATTTCTGGTTTATTTTTAATGCTTTCCGCTCGAATGGAGTTAGCAGACTTTGCCACTTTAGGTGTCGCTTCTGCGGTACTGTTTGCTGCAATACAATTGGTGTCACGCCCTATTGCGATTTTTATTGCCACTATTGGCAGCAGTCTTAATTTTAAAGAGAAATTCTTTATCGCTTGGGTGGCGCCACGAGGCATTGTTGCCGCATCTATTTCGTCACTATTTGCCATTAAGTTAGTTGATGCGGGGGTTGAAGGGGCGAGCTTGCTGGTTCCGTTAACCTTTATGGTGATTGTGGGAACCGTGGTACTGCAAAGTATTACTGCTAGGCCATTAGCCAATACACTGAGCTTATCTGAGCCTTCGCCGAGGGGCTTCTTGATTGTCGGGGCGAATGATGTCGGTCGAACCTTCGCGATTGCTTTACAAAAATATGGCTATCGAATCGTTATTACAGATTCTAATTGGGAGTACATCCGTAAAGCGCGTATGCAAGGGTTAGAAACCTACTACGGCAACCCAATTTCCAGTCATGCAGAGGAATATTTAGATTTAATCGGCATTGGTAATTTGATCGCGGTGACGCCAGATAAGCACTTTAATGTCGTGGTAGCAAAATATTTCATGACTGAATTTAGCGAGCGCCGAGTGTTTTTCTTAAATGGCAAAAGCAAAGAAAATCAGCACGAAAAGCATCGTCTTGTAGAAGAAAAGCATGGCAGAACTTTGCTAGGCGATGATGTGAGTTATAAAAAACTGGCGAGCCTGATTAACCAAGGTGCTGAAATCAAACACACTAAATTAACCGCTGAATTTAAGTGGCAAGATTATGTGATGAAATACGTCGATGGCCACCGTCTATCGTTGTTTACCGTTGATCCTAAAGGTAATATTCATATTCTTTCTAACGATAGTACTCATACGACGGAAGAAGGGTGGACCGTGGTGAGTTTGATAAAAGAATAGGTTCGAATCTCGTAGCTAGAGCACTTCGTTTCTCGTGGCTCGGAAATACTGTCGAGTCACGAATACCGAGAAACGTTTTTCGGAAAACATGGAAAGTTTTTCTCGTAACACTAAGCGAAGCGTTCACGCTACTCGTAACTACCATGCTCTTTCTAGCAGCGAAGCAAATCTAGGAACTCGTTACTAGGTACCTGTGTTTACACTATTCCCAACTCTTCTTTCAGTGGTTTTAAATAGCGACGGCTAATGGGAACTATTTGTCCACTTTGGGTAGTTACTTCGCCTAAACCGTTATCGAGTAGTTTGATCTCTTTGATTTTTTGTGTGTTGATCAAATACTGGCGATGGCAGCGTAATAACTCTGTTTTCTCTTCCAATGTTTTTAGTGTTAATTGGCTGGTGGCGGTTTGCTGGGCGGTTTGAATATGAACACCAGAAAGATCGCTAAATGCCGATTCGATCTCTTGTAATGAAATGATCATGATCCGGTTGTGGCCCATGCAAGGTACTTGTTGTAAGCGCTTTGGTGTCAGGGCTTCAATTTGGGCTTGAGTGTGTAATGCTTCTTTATTTTGTCCCGCTTTGAGCAAACGTTGAATGCTTTTCTCGAGTCGCTTAGGGTCGACCGGTTTTAGGAGGTAGTCAAAAGCATTATCTTCAAAAGCTTGAATGGCATATTGGTCAAATGCGGTGACAAAAATAACGTGCGGCATGGTGTCGGGATCAAGCATACCGAGTAATTCAATGCCGCTGACTTGCGGCATTTGAATATCAACGAAAACGGCTTCAGGTTTTAAGCTATAGATTTGCTTTAAGCCTTCAATAGCATTACTCGCTTGGGCAATCACTTCTACCTGACCGGTTTCTTGTAATAGTTCGGTGAGCTCTTCACGAGCAAATAGTTCATCATCAATGACAATTGCAGTTAACATTGGCTATCCTTTATTGACCAATTTTTTCGTAAGGGATTACAAAACTCATGCGAGTAAATTGATCTTTATGACAATGGGTTTGCAAGGCGGCAGTTGGACCAAAATGGTTGGTCAAACGCTTATCAACAATTTCCATTCCCAAGCCTTCATGAGTGGGTTGTGGTGGAATAAAACTACCTGCATTATCTTCCACTACGATTCGATAACCGAGTGAATTTTGTTGGCTTACAATGCGGATTTTACCACCTTCCAGTTTATTCGAAACACCGTGTTTAATCGCATTTTCCACTAAAGGTTGTAGGGTAAAACTCGGTAATGATTTTTCAAGCAATGCCTCATCAATATTAATTTCTACTTCCAAGCGATCGGTAAAACGGGCTTTTTCAATGGTGAGATAGGCGTTCACATGTGCTAGTTCTTCTTTAAAGGTAACGGTTTCTATGTTCTGTTTTAAGTTGCTTCTAAAGAAGTGAGAAAGGTGTTGAATCAGTTCTCGTGCTTTATTGGGATCGCGACGAATAATTGCACTGATAGTATTGAGCGCATTAAATAAAAAGTGCGGGTTTACTTGAGCTTGTAATAATTTAATTTCAGCCTGACTCAATAATGCTTGTTGACGCTTAAAATCGTTATACAGAATTTGGCTCGAGAGTAGTTGCGCAATCCCTTCTCCCATTGAACGGTTAATATTAGACAGCAGTTTACGTTTCGGTTCATAAAGTTTAATTGTTCCAATCACTTCTTTACCGACTCTTAATGGGATCACTAAAACAGAACCTAGTTTACAGCTTGATGATAGTGAGCACTGGTAAGGCGCTTCTCGTCCATCGAGGTACATCACTCTGTTTTGTTCCATCGCTTGAATGGTGCAATCAGAAGAGATCGGCGTATTCGGTTTATGGTGATCATCGCCAAGGCCGATAAAAGCTAAGATCTTATCTTTATCAGTAATAGCTACCGCACCTACATTGGTTTCCTCATAAATAATTCGAACAATTTTTTTTGCATTGGTTGAATTAAAGCCTGAACTCCAAATTCCGACACTGCGCTCAGCAATAGTTAATGCACGACGAGAAAAAGTGGCCGAGTATTTCTCATAGATGGTTTTTCGATCCTGCAAGATGCTGACAAACAGTGCTGCGCCCACACAATTAGCAATGATCATTGGTGCAGCAATATTGGACACAAGGGCATAAGCTTGATCAAATGGTTTGGCGACGGAGATGATGATCAGCATTTGGGCTGCTTCGGCAACAAAAGTAATCGACAATACAATGATCGGATTAAATAGTTGTTCAGTTTTGTCTTTTTTTACTAGATAAAGGTGTAGTAGTCCGCCAATTAACCCTTCTGCGGTGGTTGAAATAGCACAAGCTATATCGGTGAATCCACCTAAACTATAACGATGAATTCCACCAGTAAAGCCTACTGCAAAGCCAACAATTGGGCCGCCAAATAGTCCACCCATCACTGCGCCAATAGCTCGAGTATTGGCTATAGCATCATTGATATGTAAACCAAAGTAGGTTCCCATTATGCAAAATAATGAGAATAAAACATAGCAACTGAACTTATGAGATAAGCGAGAGGAAATGTTCAACATTGGTAAAAAGATCGGCGTTTTACTGAGCATGTAGGCTAACACTAGGTAGACGCACATTTGTTGAAGTAGAGAAAGTATTAAGTCCATAGTACCTTTATAGCTCATAGGCTAAAGTAAATGATATTGCCTTTATGTAAAATTAAAATTACATGTGTTTATTTTGCTTTACAGTTCTAGGTGTTGTAGTTTTCAGGATAGTGATGCTTGCAAAGTTAGTTAATACTGTTAATTTGGATTTATCAAGCACTGAGAGTTGACTCAGATATACGGTGTATTAAATTTTTTACAGGTGACATTATGTACAAAAGCGAATTAAGCAATATCAATATCAGCGATGAACAAGTCATTATCACGCCGAATGAATTAAAAAACAAAATTCCATTAAGCGAGAATGCTCGTCAGTTTATCCAATCATCACGTCAAACTATTTCTAACATTATACATAAGAAAGATCACCGTTTGCTTGTTGTTTGTGGTCCGTGTTCAATTCATGACATCGATGCAGCTAAAGAATACGCAAAACGTCTTAAAGCATTATCAGCTCAACTGGATGATCAAATTTACCTAGTGATGCGTGTTTACTTTGAAAAGCCACGTACTACTGTTGGTTGGAAAGGTCTGATTAACGATCCGCATTTGGATAATTCATTCGATATTGAACAAGGCCTGCATATTGCTCGTCAGCTATTGGTTGATTTAGCCGAAATGGAAATTCCATTAGCGACAGAAGCGCTGGATCCAATCAGTCCTCAATACCTTGGCGATACATTTAGCTGGGCTGCAATAGGCGCGCGTACTACCGAGTCTCAAACTCACCGTGAAATGGCCAGTGGCTTATCGGTTCCGGTTGGTTTTAAAAATGGCACCGATGGCAGTTTAAGTACGGCCATTAATGCGATGCAAGCCGCTTCTTCTAGCCACCGTTTTATGGGCATTGATAGTGATGGTCAAGTCGCACTTCTGACAACCCAAGGTAATGGTAATGGTCATGTGATTCTACGTGGCGGCAAGCAAACCAACTACGATTCAGTGTCGGTGAATGAGTGTGAACAAGAGATGGCGAAACATGGGTTAGATGCCGCACTGATGGTTGATTGTAGTCATGCCAACTCACGTAAAGATTATCGTCGTCAGCCATTAGTGGCAGAAGATGTGATTCATCAAATTCGCGAAGGCAATAAGTCGATTATTGGTCTAATGATTGAAAGCCATATTAATGAAGGCAATCAAGGTTCTGATATTCCATTGTCTGAAATGCAATACGGGGTATCGATTACCGATGCTTGTATTAGTTGGGAGACTACCGAAACCTTGTTACGTCATGCACATAAAGAATTAGTTCCGTTTTTACAAAAGCGCTTAAAAGGGTAGAGTAGAGGGTTCAAAAGGAATTAAGTGCTATCCCCTGCGTACTTGAAGCTGCAGCATTGTTAACGGTGTCATTGGCCCCAATCTATAGGTAACCTATGGGATATGGACCTCATTCACTTGTCGTCTCACTGCAACTTCAGTTACTTTGGGTATTATGAAGTTAGGAAAAATAAATGGCCGTTGAATTAAATGAATTAAGAGACCAAATTGACGCTGTGGACAAACAAATCGTTGATCTTCTGGCTCAACGTTTGTCTTTGGTAGAAAAGGTCGGTGAAGTAAAAAGCAAACATGGTTTACCGATTTACGCACCGGATCGTGAAGCAGCGATGTTGGCTTCTCGTCGTGAAGAAGCGGAAAAACGTGGCGTTCCACCGCAACTTATTGAAGATATTCTGCGCCGCACCATGCGTGAGTCTTACGCCAGTGAAAAAGATTCTGGCTTTAAGTGCCTCAACCCAGAATTGCGATCTATTGTGATTGTGGGTGGTAATGGTCAGCTCGGCGGCTTATTTAAGCGTATGTTTGAGCTTTCTGGCTATCAGGTGAAAATCTTAGGTAGTCAAGATTGGGAGAATGCAGAAGAAATCGTTAAAGATGCAGGAATGGTCGTAGTTAGCGTGCCAATTCACCTAACTGATTCGGTAATAAAAAAACTTCCGGCATTACCAAGCGACTGCATTCTATGTGATTTAACTTCGATTAAAGCCGAACCACTCTCGGCAATGCTCGAAGCGCATGCTGGTCCAGTGGTTGGTTTACACCCGATGTTTGGCCCAGATATTCCAAGCATGGCAAAACAGGTAATTATTTGTAGTGAGGGGCGCCAACCGGAAGCTTATCAATGGTTGCTCAATCAATTTGAAATTTGGGGGGCGAGTATTTGTGAGATTGATGCTGAAGAGCATGATGACGGCATGACTTTAATTCAAGCGCTGCGTCACTTCACGTCATTTGCTTATGGCTCGCACCTATCTAAAGAGAACCCAAATCTTGATACTTTAGTGCAGCTAAGTTCTCCTATTTATCGTTTAGAGTTAGCGATGGTCGGTCGTCTGTTTGCGCAGGATCCTGATTTGTACGGCGATATTATTATGTCGTCACAACGCAATATCGATATGATCAAACGCTTCCATCAACGTTTTGGCGAAGCCATTGAGATTTTAGATCATCGTAATAAAGCTGAATTTGTGAAGCAGTTTAATTCGGTATCAGAATGGTATGGATACTACTCTCAGCAATTTATGCGTGAAAGCCAAAACTTGTTAAAACAAGCGAATGATGCCATGCATCGCGGCAAGTAATTATCCCCGTTGTACCTGAGCTGCCACTTGTTGCCGACGTTTATTTACTTGTCGCCTCACTGTTATTCAATTACTTTGGGTATGAATTTCTTGAGCCTTCTCTTATCGATAGAGAAGGCTCTTTATTCTTCTACGGTTACCCATCCACCTTCTTCAATCCCAAAATCTTGTAATCTTTCTTTTCTCTTTATTTTATCTTGTCTGGTGAGTTTACTGGGTTGGTTTGCAATGTCATTGATGGGTTGTTTAGTACTCATTGCCAAGAGTAGTTGCAAATTAATTGTGCGATTAAGCTGCTTAACTAGGCTTGCCCAAGGCACGTATGATTGTTTCTTAAATAGCTGTTCGATGTTTTCGGGTTGCCATCGCATAAAATCTTGTGGATCTAAGGTTTTACCAATAAAGCGAACTTCATAGTGCAAATGTGGACCTGTTGAGTTACCACTAGTGCCACAAAACCCGACTCGGTCACCTTTCTCTACAAATTGTCCCGGCTTGACTGCAAATTGGTTTAAATGAGCATAGAGAGTGGCAAAGCCCAAGCCATGACGAATCTTTAATAAGTTTCCATAACCTTGGTTGCTGGCGCGGGTCATTTCAACCACGCCATCGGCGGTGGCAAAAATAGGAGTACCAAGAGGGCAGGTTAAATCTATACCTAGGTGTCGTTTCCATTTACCGCTAATGGGATGTAGTCGGTCTCCGTAAGGCGAAGAGATCCGTCGATAGTTGACCGGAATATCATTGGGGATTATGCGAAACAAGCTGGCTTCAATAGCTGGTGGGAGGGGGAAGTTGATTTGTTGTGAATTGTCTATTATTGCGAGAGCTTGTTCTAAGTTGATTCCAGTGGGGGCGATTGAAACATCGTTTAGATTATCAATTTGATCATGATCTTGTTTTTGCAAAGCTTCTTGCAGGTTTTGATTGGTGACAAGTTGTTGTTGGTACTGTTTTTTATAGAGTTGTAATTCTTGGTTGAGAATATCGAGTTCATTTCGGCTGTTTTGCCACTGGGTGATTGCTACCCATGTGATTGAAAATAAAAATAGGATAGTAATGATAGAGAATGTTTTGAATAGCTTTTGGCCTATCATGTGCTTAAAGAACATCATAGGCCAAATACTCTGTTCGTGCTTGGCGGTAATGTGAGAGTGTAGGTTGTTCGGCAATGTGGAATCTAAGTCAGACATAAAGCACACAAGGTTAAAAATCTGGAAAGCTTATGGTCTACAGTAATTTGTGGAATGGGAAAAGGTTGGGCTAAATTAGGCGATAAAATTTACAGCGCTGTTCTCATTTTGAGGTGAGAAAACCAATTCGAAAATATAATCAGCAGAAAAAATAAAGCCATCACATAGAGCAATGGCTTTAGTGGTTGGTATCAGTCAGGCTACATGCTTATTTAGCGTATGTTTACCTATCTACAACTAGCGGTATGACTACTTAGTTACACGTTTATACTTGATGCGGTGAGGTTCAGCAGCCGCTGCACCTAAGGTTTGTTTCAACCATTCGCTGTACTCAGTGTAGTTACCTTCGTAGAAGTTTACTTGGCCTTCATCGCGGTAATCAAGAATATGTGTTGCGATACGGTCTAGGAACCAACGGTCATGCGAGATAACCATGGCACAACCTGGGAATTCAAGTAACGCTTCTTCAAGAGCACGAAGCGTTTCAACGTCCAAGTCATTGGTCGGCTCATCGAGTAGTAATACGTTACCGCCCGCTTTAAGTAGCTTCGCTAAGTGAACACGGTTACGTTCACCACCAGAAAGCTCACCAATGCGTTTTTGCTGATCAACACCACGGAAGTTAAAGCGAGAGCAGTAAGCGCGCGCTGGAATTTCGAAGTTGTTGATCTTGATGATATCAGCGCCTTCCGAGATTTCTTGGAAAACCGTGTTGCTATCATTCATGCTGTCGCGGAACTGATCAACGGAAGCTAGTTTCACCGTTTCGCCTAATTCAATAGTGCCAGAATCTGGTTGCTCAGTACCACTTAGCATTTTGAATAGTGTTGATTTACCTGCACCGTTGGCACCAACGATACCGACGATGGCACCTTTGGGCATGCTGAAAGATAAATTATCAATCAAAACACGATCGCCAAATGACTTGGTTAGGTTGTTAACTTCAAGAACCTTATCACCTAAACGCTCACCCGGCGGAATAAATAACTCATTGGTTTCATTTCGTTTTTGATGGTCAGATTTGTTTAGTTCTTCAAAGCGCGCCATACGAGCTTTTGACTTCGCCTGACGACCTTTTGGATTTTGGCGAACCCACTCTAGCTCTTTCTCAATCGTTTTCTTACGAGCATTTTCAGACGAAGCTTCTTGTGCTAAACGCTCATCTTTTTGCTCTAGCCATGAGGTGTAGTTGCCTTCCCATGGAATACCTTCACCACGGTCAAGTTCTAAAATCCATCCTGCTGCATTATCTAGGAAGTAACGGTCGTGGGTAATCGCCACCACAGTACCGCTATAATCAACTAGGAAGTGCTCAAGCCAAGCTACCGATTCCGCATCCAAGTGGTTGGTTGGCTCATCAAGTAGTAACATGTCAGGTTTTTCAAGTAGTAGACGACAAATTGCTACACGGCGACGCTCACCACCAGAAAGATGTTCAATTTTGGCATCCCATTCCGGAAGACGAAGCGCATCTGCGGCACGCTCTAGAGCATTTTGTAGATTGTGACCATCTTTAGCTTGAATTAATGCTTCTAGTTCGCCTTGTTCTTTTGCCAGCGCATCAAAGTCAGCATCAGGTTCTGCGTAGGCTGCGTAAACCGCATCAATTCGTTTTAATGCATCCGCGACATCGGCTACCGCTTCTTCTACAATTTCACGTACGGTTTTTGATTCATCCAGTACTGGTTCTTGGGGAAGGTAACCAACATTTAAACCTGGTTGAGGGCGCGCTTCGCCATCAATATCGGTATCAATACCAGCCATTATGCGAAGTAGGGTCGATTTACCTGCGCCGTTTAGGCCGAGGACACCAATTTTGGCACCAGGAAAAAAGCTTAGTGAGATATCTTTCAATATTTGACGTTTCGGTGGCACAATTTTGCTCACACGAGACATGGTATAGACGTATTCAGCCATAGCCGCTCGGATCCTATTCTTTAGAATAAATTGAAAACCTTAGTTTACTCTTTCTCACGTAAGATTCACACTAGAGGAGTGTAAACAAGGGTATTATGCTTATCTAATGAGTTGGCTTTTATGGAAAGTAGCAATTAATTCAACTCATTAAAATTTATCAATATTTATCATTTCACGTTATTTGTGAATTCATCATCAGGGAAGTTTCAAATTCATGCTGGATTGTAAAAAGACTTTATTTCTCTGTGTTGTATCGGTGAGTGGTACGTTACCGGCCGCTTATGTTACTGCTCAGTCTATTAGTGCTACTCATGTGAAAGAGTCTAAAATTACTGATTCAACAGAGAAAAAATTATCACCGCTTGAGCTTCAAAGACAGATTTATGAGCAAGCTCAAGACTTACTCGATAAAGACGATGTGCAAGCCTATCAAGAGCTTCGTCCGCAAATTGCTAACTATCCGTTAACCCCTTATGTGGATTACCGAGTTTTTCTGACCGATATCGAACATCGAACTCCTGAAGAGGTGAATAGCTTTACTGAAAAGTACCAATCTTTTCCGTTTTCAGCTCGCATAAGGGCCAATTACCTTGATGCGTTAGCCAAAACCAATCAATGGAAATTATTGACGGAATATCAAACCGAAGAGCCTAAAGATCAACGGTATCGCTGCCACTACTATTTTGCTAAGTGGACGCAAGGTGAAAAAGAGCAAGCTTATAAAGGCGCGGAAGATTTATGGCTAACTGGAAGCAGTGTGTCTCCGGCTTGTGATCCTTTGTTTGATGAGTGGGCGAAAGCTGGTTTACGTAGTGATGAGATCATTTTGCAGCGCATGTTACTCGGCTTCAAATCTAGCAATTCACGCTTATTCAAATACCTAGATAATTTACTGACGAGCGATCAAGCTAAGCGTCAATCGAAAGAGCTCCAAGCTTTATATGCTGACCCAAGTAACGTATTAGATTTCAGCAAAAAATCAAAAATCACACCATTTAACCAGCAGTTAACCGAATATGCATTTAGACAATTAATTCGTAAAGATACCGCTAAAGCGGTGGAAGATTACGATCAGGTAATCAAAGGTCAAAAGCTCTCGAAATCTGCGCAGGTTGAGTTATCTAACTACGCCAGTGCTTGGTTAATGAATACTCGTTCAAGTAAGTTAGCCAAATGGCGCGATCAAATGCTGAGTAAGCAAGGGTTAACCAATCGTCTTGAACGACGTGCTCGTATTGCAATCCAAAATGGTGACTGGAATGATTTGTCTCTCTGGATCAGAAAGTTACCGAAAAAAGATCAGGAAAGCTTGCGTTGGCAGTATTGGTTAGCGCGAGTGGAGTTTGCTCAAGGAAAAGATAAACAAGCGACTCAACGTCTAAAGAAGATATTAGGTCAGCGTAATTTTTATAGTGCTGCGGCAGCAGAGTTACTTGGTGAGCCAATTCGCTATCAAAGTAAGATCTTAAATGAAAAATTACCTGACATTTCTAAAAACCAAGTCGCGCTAGATCGCATCGGTGAAATGATCGCAGTCGATAAAATTTATGCGGCAAAAAGTGAATGGCGTTGGTTGTTATGGCACAGTACCAAAAGCGAAAAGAAAGCATTAGTGAAATATGCTGCCAATAAGCGTTGGCATAACTTTACAGTTGTGGCGACGATTGAAGCGAAGATGTGGGATTATATTAGTTTACGTTTTCCAATTGCTCATCGCTGGTGGTTTGACTTTTATGGTAAGAAAAATAATATTCCACTCATTACTTTAATGTCATTATCTCGCCAAGAAAGTGCTTTGGATATCGAAGCTCGCTCTCCCGTTGGCGCGAGAGGGATTATGCAAATTATGCCGACAACTGCTCAGCATACCGCTGATATCTATAATTTAGAATATAACGATAGTGATGAGTTGTATGATATTCAAAAGAACATTGAGATTGGCAGTTCTTATCTTGGTGGATTACTGGATGACTTTAATCACAATAGAATTTTTGCCTTTGCCGCTTATAATGCCGGACCGCACCGCGTGAAGCAGTGGCGCGCACGTACCAATCAAAGTATTGATGCTTACTCATTTATTGAGGCGATTCCTTTTGATGAAACACGTGGTTATGTACAAAATATTCTAATGTTTGAAACCTATTATCGAAACTTACTTGGTCAGGATGGAGCATTCTTAACTCCTCAAGAAGTAAAGGAAAAATATTAATCTGATGGATAAATCAAAGCAGCAAATCCATAATGATGAATCGGCACCCGAATTTGCTAACTGGCAAGATGTATTGACGCTACTGGAGCATTCTTGTCAGCAAGAGCAGTTGGATTTTCTACTGTCGATGTTATTGACCTATGATGAGCGAGAAGCCTTGTTAGCTCGAATGAATATATTACATGAGCTGATTAAAGGTGAGCGATCTCAGCGTCAAGTTAGTCAAATGCTAGGGGTTGGTGTGGCGACGATTACTCGTGGTTCCTCTGAGCTGAAAAAGCTTCAACCAGAACAAAAGCAGCAACTGCAAGCGATGTTGCAAGCTGCTGTGGATAAGGCTTAACTATCGCAATAGTTTAAAGTGGGAAGTGTTCGGTATTTAAAAATGGAATTAATGCCAATACTAACGCTTGATGATAAACCGAACTTCTGGTCAATTGGTGGTGTGTTAGCAAGCCTATCGCGCCACCTTTTTGTTTGATGTTGTTGGTCACAAAGATCTCATCCATAACATGACCAAGCTCTTTGCCTTGTTTTACCTTCTCAAGCACTACAGGCGGCAGCATTAAACAAGCCGAGCGTGATTCGCCGCGTTGTATTTTTCCTACACTAGGGTTACTTTCGATAATCATCCAAGCGTAAGTAAACGGTTCTGCAATTCCCGCTTCTAATCCAACATAAAAATCGCCATCCGGGATTGCCGTTTGAGCATTGTGTACTCGGTTTAGAGCACCTTGTTTAGTTTCCTGATCATTCATTGGTTGATCCGGCACTTCACTGGCGACCGACACCCCTTCAAATAGAAATTCAGTCTCAGGAAAACAGGCTGTAAAAGCGCTTTCCACGGCTGTTATTTTGGCTGGATTTAACGAGGCGACTACTACCTTTTTACTGCTTTTCATTTAGCCTTCCAGTTTGACTTGAGTCGGTTTGATATTTTCGATTGGGTAGCAACCTAACACTTTCAAGTGACGAGTGATTTTAGTTAGTTCGCTGATCGATTGTTGCATTTCGACTGAATCTAAATGTGCTTCTAAATCGACATAGAACATTTCTTCCCATGGATTGCCCATGATTGGGCGTGACTCTAGTTTCGTTATATTAATACCGTAGCGTTGCAGCACTAACAAAGTCTGCACTAGAGATCCTGCTTCTTGGGAGGTCGACATGATCAGCGTGGTTTTGGCTGGGATTTGAGTCGATACTTCGATTGGCTTACGCGCCACGATAATAAAGCGTGTGTGGTTTTCGGTTTGATTAGCAATGTTTTCTTTCACGACTTGTAAGCCGTAAAGTTTGCCTGTGGTTGAGTTACCAATTGCCGCGACATCTGAACGGTTAAGCTCTTTAACTTTTTGCATCGCATCCGCAGTACTGACACATGATTCTAATGAAATATCATCTAAGCGACTTAAAAACTCACTGCATTGTTGGTGCGGTTGAGGGTGAGAGTAAAGTATTTTGATGTCTTCTAGGCGCATCTCTTGTGGCGCTAATAAGCAATGTTCAATGGGCAATGTCAACTCACCGACAATGTATAGCGTCGTATGCTGCAATAGGTCATACACTTCATTGATGGAACCTGAACTGGTGTTTTCAATAGGTAGCACGCCGAAATCAGCATGACCAGATTCAACAATTGAGGTCACTTCTTGAAAATGCTTGCAGTTAAGTTCAATTAGTTCTGTATTTTTACGGCTGAAATATTCAAGGCTAGCAAGGTGCGAATAAGAGCCTTTTGAACCTAAGAAGGCAACACGAGCTAACGGTTTCCGGCTTTCTTGTGGGTTGGCTAGGTTCTGTAGGTAAGCCTGTTGTAGTAGTACCGAATCTTCAATGATAGTGTGAAAAATTTTGGTGATGTAAGGTGCATCGAGTTGATATTTATCTTTACCATTATTGATTAGTTTGACCAGTAGCTCTTGCTCACGTTGTGCGTCACGAACAGGCTTGGCCGTTTCAACTTTACTTTTGGCGACATCTAAGCTTAATGCTCGGCGCTCAGATAATATCTTTAGCAGTTGATCATCGAGTTCATTTAAGCGAAGTCGAATCCTTTCTAAGGATAGGTGAGGTTGAGAATTGCTGGTATTCGGTGAAGAAGAACTGTGCTGCTTGGTCATGTGTATTTCCTATAAAAAAGCCTCCCAGAGTGGGAGGCTTTCTGTCCGTTTTTGGCTTATTTTTAAAACGACATCTAGCCCCACCGATTAGGATGGAAAAAAGAAGCCAAAAAAGAACAGAGTAGATGAATGCATAGTATTAATTCCTTTGGGTGAGACAGTACCATAAGCAAGCGCAAGGAAAGCGTCAAGCAAAAAAATGGCGCTCAATTGAGCGCCATACTATTCATGTCTGTTGAGTCTTAAATTTCTTCTGGTTCTTCTTCTAATTTTGGTTTTTCTGCCTGAGCACGTTTTGCTTCAGGTTTATGGCTTAGCTTATTAAGTTGTCGTTCGAGTTTTTGCTCTACCTCATTAATAGCTTTATATAAATCTTCATTGGATGCGGAAGCAACCAGGTGTCCTTTTGATGTGTTAATTGTGGCTTCAATCTTCTGTTGTTTACCTGGTTCGGTGCTAATAGTAGCATGACAGACAATTAGATCAGTTTGCCATTTTTCTAGTTTTTTAAATTTCGCCTCAATATGGTCACGGATGGAAGAGGTCACTTCAATATTCTTACCAGTAATGTTTAGTTGCATAGGTTATTTATCCTCTTTTTCCTTGATTCGTTAACTTCAGGTTACTGTGTTGCGCTGAAATAAATGTGAGCAATGTCAATTTTTATAAGGAACTTATGAATTGATGAAGTAAATGTGATCGTAGACAAAAGCAAGTGATATTCGAGGTTGAAAAGGCTTGTTATTTGTCTGGATTTAAGTAGATTGAGTGGAATGACTACTAGAGATTAACGTTTTTAGGGACGCTGTTTGAGCCTGAAATTAAGGCGCTTATTTTATCGACACTTCTTTGCTGTACTACTCCTACTCAAATACTCACTTCTCGCTTTTTTAAAAACAAAAAAAGCAACCGAAGCTGCTTTTTCGTTGTTTCTCTATTTGATTACGCTTTCAGTATTCGACTACTTCTTTTTGTTAAGCTCGATCAGTTGTTCGGTACGCTTAACGGCATCATCTAACCCGAGTTCTTTATAGGCTTTTAACTGGATCTTTAATGAATCTCGCGCTGCAATGGTGTCAGGGTAGGTTTTTTGGATTTCTTGGCAGCGATTGATCGCTGCAATCCAAGCTTCGCGACGTAAATAAAAATCGGCAGACGATAGGTCATATTCCGCTAAACGGTTTTTTAATGAACTCAAACGAGCGCGCGAATCTGCTGCATATAAGCTATCAGGGTAACGTTCTAATAAACGTTTAAAATCAATAAAGGCTGCTTTTACTGGCTCAGGATCTCTATCGTAACGATCCATGTTAAATAGCGAGTGCATAAAGTTTGAATCTTGCGCCATGTGGGTTAGGCCACGCATGTATAATACCCAGTCAGAGCGTTCATGAGTTGGATTTAAACGAGTAAATCGCTCAATCGTGGCTAAAGTTAATGGGTAGTCACCATTTTTGTAGTAGGCAAAAATTAAATCTAACTGTACTTGATCTGAATACGGACCAAATGGGTAGCGAGAATCTAATGCTTCTAACTTTTTAATCGATTCAGTCCAACTGCCAGCTTGAAGGTCTTGCTGAGCTTGGGTGTAAAGATCCGATGGTGGAATGTCTGGTACTGCGTCTTTATTGTCAGCACAGCCAGCAAGAAAGAGTAGGGAAACTAGTCCCAAAAGGTATAGGTGTTTCATCGTGAGGAGAAAATTCCTTGAATTAAATTTATCGCGTCCGTTACTTCTTACAACTTAACAGATACAATGGTGAATAACACTATTTTACCAATAACGGTGAATAGCCCTATTTTATCCATATTAATGGATATTAGTCTCATGGTTTTTTAAAAAGTTCGATATGGCTCAGCAGATAACACGCACCGATACAATTAAAGATTCTCAATTAGGCCAACGCTTAGATCAAGCGATTGCCGAATTATTTTCAGAATTCTCACGATCACGCTTAAAAGAATGGTTGCTTGAAGGCAAGGTTCAAGTGGACGGTGAAGTCATTACTAAACCTCGTATCCGTGTCATGGGGGGAGAAGTGATTACTTTGTTAGCTGAACTTGAAGATGAAGAACGTTGGGAAGCTCAAGATATTCCACTCGATATCGTTTATGAAGACGATCATTTATTAGTGATTAACAAGCCGAGAGATTTTGTTGTTCACCCAGGTGCAGGAACGCCGGATGGTACGGTATTGAATGCATTGTTGCATCACTACCCTGCGATTGCTGAAGTACCTCGTGCGGGTATTGTGCACCGTTTAGATAAAGATACGACCGGTTTGATGGTAGTGGCCAAAACGGTTCAAACACAAACTCGCTTAGTTCGTGCCTTGCAAAAACGTAGAATTACTCGTGAATATGAAGCGATTATTCTTGGTAATATGACCGCGGGTGGCATGGTTGAAAAACCAATTGGTCGTCACTCAAGCAAGCGTACTTTAATGGCGGTGAATGAATTAGGTAAACCTGCAGTAACTCATTACCGTGTGGCCGAGCATTTCCGTGTTCATACTCGTATTCGTTTACGTCTTGAAACGGGTCGTACCCACCAAATCCGTGTTCATATGTCATATATTCAACATCCATTATTAGGTGATATTGCTTATGGTGGCCGTGCGCGTATTCCTAAAGGAGCTTCACCTGAACTAACGAATATGATTCGAAATTTTGATCGCCAAGCACTACACGCGGTCATGTTGAAGTTTGTTCACCCTGCAACGGGCGAAGAAATGAAGTTCCATGCGCCGATTCCGCATGACATGGTGGTGATGACTGAAGCATTGCGTCAAGATGCGAAAGAAAATTTCGAAGAGGAATAAGGTGAGATGAATAATATTGTTCTACCAAATTGGCCTGCGCCTAAAAACGTCAAAGCGTTTGGCTCTACTCGTTTGGGAGGAACATCAACTGGTATTTATCAAGGGTTAAATCTTGGTATGCACGTTAATGATGACAGCAATATTGTTCAGGCCAATCGTGATGAAATCGTGCAATTGCATAATATGCCGACATCACCAGTTTGGTTAAATCAACCCCACTCGACCAAGGTGGTTGAACTATCAAAGCCAACACAACAAGTGTTAGATGCCGATGGTTCAATCACGAGTCACAACAAAATTGTGTGCGCTGTAATGACAGCTGATTGCTTACCGGTTTTGTTAACCAACACCGATGGTACTCAGGTTGCAGCTGTTCATGCCGGTTGGCGTGGACTTGCCGGTGGTATTTTAGAAAATGCCGTTCAGCAGTTTACTAAGCCGAGCCAAGTGATGGCTTGGTTAGGTCCTGCAATTGGCCCAAGTGCATTTGAAGTGGGGGAAGATGTTTATCAAACATTCACCCTGCATGATAGTCATGCCCAGGATGCTTTCATTCAGCATCGGTCTCATTCCAACAAGTGGTTGGCTGATATGTCGATTTTGGCAACTCAACGATTAAATCAAGCTGGAGTTGAGCAAGTGTTTGCTAGCCAACGTTGCACTTTTTCTGAACCAGAAAGCTTCTATTCTTATCGCCGAGATGGCATAACAGGCAGACAAGCGACCTTTATTTGGATTGAATAAATAGAGTAATTCACTTTTTCTACTTGAAAAGATCCTTCCTAGCATCCATTTATAAGCCATAACTAATGTATCTCACTTTTTGATAGTGGAGGCTTATTATGCGTTTCGATAAATTTACCAGTAAATTCCAGCTTGCCATTTCTGATGCGCAATCTCTTGCGCTAGGCCGTGATCATCAATTCATCGAACCTATTCATTTAATGCAGGCATTGCTTAATCAAGATGGCAGCACTATTCGTCCTATTTTTACCATGCTAGGAATTGATGCCACTCAACTGCGATCTAAAGTTGCTCAAGAGTTGGATAAGTTACCTAAAGTTACTGGCATTGGTGGTGATGTTCAAGCTTCTAAGAGCTTAGGTAACTTACTGAACGTCTGCGATAAAATTGCTCAACAACGTAAAGACAGTTACATCTCTTCTGAGTTATTTTTGCTGGCAGCGGTAGAAGATAATGGTCCGCTAGGCAAAATGTTTAAAGAATTTGGTTTAAATAAAGCGAATGTCACTAAAGCGATTGATGAGATTCGTGGTGGACAAAATGTTGACGACCCGAACGCGGAAGAAAAACGTCAAGCCTTAGAAAAGTATACCATTGATTTAACCGAACGTGCTGAACAGGGCAAACTTGATCCTGTGATTGGGCGTGATGACGAAATTCGTCGAACCATTCAGGTGTTGCAACGTCGTACCAAAAACAACCCAGTATTGATTGGTCAACCGGGTGTTGGTAAAACCGCAATCGTTGAAGGTTTAGCTTTGCGTATCGTTAATAATGAGGTACCGGAAGGGTTACGTAATCGTCGTGTGCTTTCGTTAGATATGGGTGCGCTAATTGCTGGTGCGAAATATCGCGGTGAATTTGAAGAACGCCTAAAAGCGGTATTGAATGAACTGGCTCAAGAAGATGGTAATGTGATTTTGTTCATCGATGAATTGCATACCATGGTGGGCGCTGGTAAAGGTGAAGGCTCGATGGATGCCGGTAATATGTTGAAACCTGCTTTGGCTCGCGGTGAGCTTCACTGTGTGGGAGCGACGACGTTAGATGAATATCGTCAATATGTCGAAAAAGATCCTGCTCTAGAGCGTCGTTTTCAAAAAGTGCTGGTGGATGAACCTACGGTTGAGGATACCATTGCGATTTTACGTGGTTTGAAAGAACGTTATGAGCTGCATCACCATGTTGAAATTACCGATCCCGCTATTGTGGCGGCAGCAAGTTTATCTAATCGTTATGTGTCGGATCGTCAGTTACCAGATAAAGCGATCGATTTAATTGATGAAGCGGCATCGAGCATTCGTATCCAAATGGATTCTAAACCAGAATCGATGGATCGTTTAGATCGTCGTATTATTCAATTAAAAATTGAACAGCAAGCATTGTTAAATGAAAGTGATGTGGCAAGTACCAAGCGCCTTGCCATTCTTAACCAAGAACTGGAAGAGAAAGAGCGTGAATACTCTGAGCTAGAAGAAGTGTGGAAAACTGAAAAAGCCTCACTTTCTGGTACTCAGCATATTAAAACTGAACTGGAACAAGCTCGATTGGATATGGATGTGGCTCGCCGTGCTGGTGACTTGCAACGAATGTCTGAGTTGCAATATGGCAAAATCCCAGAGTTAGAAAAGCAGTTGGAGAACGCCTCACAAGCCGAGAATATTGAGTTGACGTTACTTAAAAATCGCGTGACTGATGTTGAAATTTCTGAAGTGTTATCACGCCAAACCGGTATTCCAGTATCGAAAATGCTCGAAGCGGAGAAAGCTAAATTACTTTCGATGGAAACGGTGTTACATGAACGTGTGATTGGTCAGAAAGAAGCGGTAGATGTAGTATCGAACGCGATTCGTCGTAGTCGTGCTGGGCTGTCGGATCCGAATAAACCGATTGGTTCTTTCTTATTTTTAGGTCCAACCGGGGTAGGTAAAACAGAGCTATGTAAAACATTAGCAAACTTTATGTTTGATAGTGAAGAAGCCATGGTTCGGATCGATATGTCGGAGTTTATGGAGAAACATTCGGTGTCTCGTTTAGTCGGCGCACCTCCGGGGTATGTTGGCTACGAAGAAGGTGGTTACTTAACTGAAGCGGTCCGCCGTAAACCTTACTCGGTGATTTTACTTGATGAGGTAGAAAAAGCGCATCCAGATGTATTTAATATTTTATTACAAGTGTTAGATGATGGACGCTTAACTGATGAACAAGGCCGAACGGTAGACTTTAAAAATACCGTAGTGATCATGACATCCAACCTAGGCTCTGATCGTATTCAAGAAAAGGCGGCAACGTCAGATTATGAATCGATGAAAGCCGAAGTAATGGAGATCGTTAGTCAACACTTTAGACCTGAGTTCTTGAACCGCGTGGATGAAAGTGTCGTTTTCCATCCTCTAGGTCAAGAGCAAATCAAGTCAATTGCCTCGATTCAACTGGATCGCCTGCGTCAACGTCTGGCAGAAAAAGAGTATGAATTAGAGGTGAACGAAGATGTGTTGTCTTTAGTTGCGGCAGTTGGTTTTGACCCAGTTTATGGGGCTCGTCCACTGAAACGTGCGATCCAACAAATGGTTGAAAACCCGTTGGCTCGTTCGATACTGGCCGGGGAGTTAATTCCTGGACAGAAAGTATATTTAACGGTGAAAGAGGATGAGATCGTCGCTCATCAATCTTAATTAAATCGCCAAATCAAAGGGAGCAATGAGTTGCTCCCTTTTTTATTTGTTATCATTCAAACTTATTTCGAAAAATTGGCCTTAATTCTCATGTTCAAATACTCTTCGGCGGTCATTGCCTGATACTTTTTATTCGGTCCTTGAATCACCTGATCTTTATTGGCCTGACAGAAAAATGCCATGCTATAGCGTGAACCTTGATTTTCTTCAGGGTAGGGCATGCGAACGCGGTGCAATGTCGATTTCAATTTGTCATCACTCCAACGCATTAACATATCGCCAATATTACAAGTGATCACGCCAGCTTGTGGTTCTACATTACTCCAGACTTGTTGATGCTGAGAATCTTTTCCCGCGGCAACTTGCAACCCACCTTGATTCGGTTGTTGAAATACCATAGTCAAACAATCAAAATCAGTATGAGCACCCGCGCGCCAATGCTCTTCGCCTTGTGGTAGTTGCTTCATTGGTAAATAATGAAGCAGCCTTAATGTACTTTGATATTGCTCTGAACTCGGTTGGTGAACTTGAGTGAAAAAGTCGCGTTTAAATCCTAGCTTTTCAGCAAAGCATGACAATATATCCATACCAAGTTGCCAAGCTTGAGATTCAAAATTCAGCATGTCTTGCTGGAAACTGGCTAGGGGCGCTTGGTTTGGCCATATCCCTTTCATGTGAGGACGCGTGATTTGGTAGGATTCTTTTTGATCAGCTGTACCGGTGGAAGGGCGAACCTGCTGCTTGAATTCCCAGCCGGCATTTTTCCCCGGCTTTAGGCTTAATGGCTGTTTTTGTGATTGAGGAAGAGAGAACAATTGCTCACTAAGCTGAAAAGCGTGTTCAATATCCTCTAGAGCAATGGAATGGTTTTTAACTTGAAAGAAACCAATTTGGGTGGCGGCATGCCATAGTTCTTCTGTGACCTCAGCTCGGCGAGATTCAAATTGGCTCATATCAATGATGGGAATATTGCTATGTTCCGCATCAATGCCTTTTCTGCCGATGGTAGTTTCAAATTGCAGTTCATCCAGTGCGTAAGCTGTCGTTGTCATATTATTTCTCCAATAGTTAAGCCTGTGCTTAGTGATTGGAGCAATGTCCAGCAATGGTTACCCATTACAGACCGCTTCTACTCCTGTTGTGTTTATTCTGTTATGTATAAGAAGGTTTACCAAACCCCATCATGTATTCGTGCCGCTTGCTTTTCCATCAGTGGACCAATAATTTCCATTGGCCGTTGTCCTGCTGAAAAAACAGTGCGACAAGGGAGATCTAAGGTTGGGTTTTCAGGGTGATTACCGGTGATTTGTTTTAATCGATGTTCGCTTAATCCGTAAACCACTCTCCCTACGCCAGCCCAATAAATTGCTCCAGCACACATGGCGCAAGGCTCAGCAGAAATATACAGAGTGCAGTCTTTCAAATAATCAGGGCGATATTTTTGACTCGCTTCCGTCATGATTAATCGCTCAGCATGGCCAGTCATATCTTTATTTGGTAGATAGCCATTGATTTGTTCAAGCAGTACTTCGCCTTGAGCATTGACTAAAATTGCTGCAAAAGGATGAATGCCTTGTTGCTTAGCTTTTTCGGCTAAATCTAGACTTTGTTGTAAGTATTTTTTGTCTTGTTCTGGTGTCATGTGCTTGCTCCTTAATGGCTTTTATCTTGAGGTAAACTCCAAGCGAAGAAACCTTTTTGGATCCAATACGTGGATTTAAATAACAACATGCTTACTGCAGATAAAAACACTAAAGCTGCAAAAGCTTGTGGAATTTTGAAGTAAGAAGTTGAGAACTGAACGAAATAGCCTAAACCTTTTTCGGCGGCAACAAATTCTGAAATAACCGCACCAATCACCGACAACGTAATGGCGACTTTTATGCCACTAAAAATATGAGGAATGGCGTAAGGTAAACGGATCTGCCAGATGGTTTTCGCTCTTGATACATTTAGCGATTTGGATAACTCAATTAATTCGGGAGGGGTAGATAACATACCCGTAGTCGCAGAAACCACTAATGGGAAGAAGGTAATTAAGCAGGTAATGGCTAATCGAGGAGCATCACCAGTCCCTAAAATCACAATAAGTAGTGGCGCAATAGCAACCACAGGAGTTGATTGTACAATTACCAGTAGTGGGAAAACCGCTTTAGTTAAAAATTTGGAGCTGACCATCATGATCGCTAAAGGAATACTGACTAACAGCGATAAGCCAAAGCCTAATAATGCGATTCTTAATGTTGCCCAGAGATTATCGAGCCAGCGTTCAGCCGAGACTTGCATAAAAGCTTCTGCGATTGCTGACGGTGCTGGCAGTATGAAGTTAGGGATTTGAAATGCGCGGCAGATGATTTCCCAGATAGGAAGAATCGCCAACATTGCTAATAATGGAAGGCTATCTTTATAAAGTTTTTTTATAGACATACTATTTCCTTATAGTGACGTCGTATGAACAAAGAATATCGCTAGTTAGATTAGGCGACAGTCCTTATTTGAGAGATATTGCTTTCGTTTTCTTGCTGAGTTGAAGGGGGAGCATAAAAGTGCTCCCTGATTTTCCCTGTGTATTCAGCAAATAGTCGATGTTGAATGGTCTCGAGCGTTCGAGGGCGCGGCAGTTCGATATTGATTTCTTCAACCACAGTACTCGGACGCGGGCCCATCACTAATACTTTATCTGAAAGCAAAACCGCTTCAGAAATAGAGTGGGTAATAAATAACACCGTTTTAGGTCTTTCATTCCAAAGGCGTAGCAGCTCAAACCCCATTTCTTCACGTGTTAATGCATCAAGCGCAGAAAAAGGCTCATCCATAATTAAAATATCGGGGTCAAGTAATAATGCGCGGGCAATACCGACTCGTTGTTGCATACCGCCGGAAAGTTGATCCGGCATGCTGTTATGAAAATCTTTTAATCCCACTTTGTTGAGTAGCTGTTTAGCAAAATCACGTTCTTTATTAGTGATATGACCAAACTTATGTTTGAGTGGAAACAATACGTTTTCGATCACATTCTTCCACGGTAATAAGGTCGGCTTTTGAAAAACAATCCCTATATCTTCTCTAGGTTCGGTGACTTGGCGGCCAAATATTTCGACTTGGCCTTCGGTGGATTGCATTAGTCCGGAAAGCAATCTCAATAAAGTGGATTTACCACAACCAGAAGGACCAACGATCGAAATAAACTGATTCTTTTCAACATCAAAATTGACGTTGTTTAATACTTTTACCGAGCCATTGTCACTGTGGTAGGTGTGGCCAACTTGTTTGAAAGAAACAAAAGGATTCATGATTTACCTCCCGGCATAAAGTCACGAGAAATGGCGATCTCAGGATCAAACTTATTGACGTCGAGTTGTTGAGCTTCTGCTGTCCACTTCCAAGTTTCGGCAAGACGTTCAGGGGTAAAGGCACCGATGCCATCTTTATTACTGACTTCATTAATCACTAAGTCTTTAATCGATATTATGGTATCGGCAGCTTGTTGGGGGTCCACTTCGGGCACCATTTTATGAACATCTTGCGCGCTTTTATGAGGGTGTTCCCATGTATAGGCAACGGCTTTGGCATAAGCTTTGATAAAGCGTTTTGCGACCTCTGGTTTTTCAGCTAAGAAATGATCACTAGCAATAAGTGAAGATGAATAAAAATCTAACCCTGCATCATGCCAAGGTAGGATCTTCAATTTCTTTCCTACTGCTTTAGCTTGGCTTTGGTTTTTAACTGTGTCGGTGACCCAAGAGATCATTACATCTGATTTGCCAGTGATCAGCATTGGATTGAGTGCGCCTGGATCTGCTTTGGTGACTTTCACGCTGCTTTCATCAACATGGTTTTTACGCAGTAGTAGAGGTAAGAATACGTTAGCGGAAGTAAAAGGAGAGGTTGCCACACTTTTATTGGCAACATCTTTTACCGAGTTAATGCCTGAATCTTCTAATACATAAAAAGCATAAGGCGCTTTGCTGAAAACAGAATATATCGCTTTTACTGGCACATCATCATTGGCCTTGGCTACTAATAATGAAACGAGATCAGAAGACCCTATGTCTGCAGTACCAGTGGCAACTTTGGTGATAGCATCGGTTGAACCTTTACCTTGGCGAATGATGACATCAAGATCTTGCTCGGCAAAAAAACCTTGTTGAACGGCAACATAAACCGGCGCTTTATCTCCCCCCGGTAGCCAGTCGAGTTGGAAGTTGACTTTGTCCGCAGCCAAGACATTGACACTGGTGGATAGTGCAGCTGTGGTTAACGCTAAGTGGATGCATTGCTTGATTGAAAATTTCATTTGGTTCTCCTTTACTCAATATAATTCCATGTTGGCTTAATGATGATTCATATAGCACTTTGGCAATTTTTGGTAATGGTGAGCAATGTCCCGATGTTTTGCATCTAACCGCTTCTACTCACAGCTGTGGTTGTTACACATAGTTAATAGAGCAAACGTTATGCCAGATTCATATAAAAAACGGAAAATAGATTTATTGTTAGAAATAACATTTATTTAACAGCTAACTTTTTACTTTACCTTTATATCTAGGGAGAGTTTTGGTGCAGTGGATTGCGTTGAAAAAGTGCAGAATGTTAACTGTGCATTTATTTGGTGCAACAATTCTTATCTTGGACAATATAAAGCTATATATAGAGGGAATGACTTTCTGGCTTATTAATTGCTAGCTGAGTATGAATGTTATGTTGGATGAGTAGAAGCGGTTAGGTGCTTTAGCGCTGGGACATTGCTCATATCATGTCGAAAGATAGTGATGGAGTGATCATGAAATATCTAATTAAAAATGCACAAGGGATAGTAACGGAACAAGCGGCAACAGATATAAGGATAGAGGAGGGGGTAATAACGGAAATAGGCTCCGACCTTCTGCTACAAGAAGGCGAACAGTTGATTGATGCCAGCCAATGTGTGGTTTATCCCGGCTTCATCAATACCCACCATCATTTAGCTCAATCTATATTAAAAGGTATTCCTGCTGGACTAAACCAACCACTAGGTGATTGGCTTGTTAGTGTGCCTTATCAATATTGGCCTAAGATTACACCAGAAATCATGTACAGCGCAGCATGCCTTGGATTTTATGATTTAATTCGTTCTGGTGTGACAACTTGCGCGGACCACCATTATCTATATCACGCGAAGACCTCCCCTGAATTAGAAGCGGCAGTGTGGCAAGCGGCGGAAGATATGGGAATGCGCTTGGTACTTTGTCGAGGTGGTGCGACAACCAAAGGAACACACAAGGGACTCGCCAAGGCTGGGATTGAACCTGAATCTATCGATCTAATGTTACGCCGCCTGGATGATAGCTATAGTCTATATCATCAAAATAGTGATATGCCGATGCGACAGTTGGTGGTGGCACCCACGAGTCTAATCCACTCTTCTCCTACTGAAGATTTAAAACAGCTGTCGTTTTTTGCACGTCAACATAGCTTAAGAATGCACTCTCATCTATTAGAAGTGGAATTTGATCAGCAGCAGTCTCTATCTAAATATGGGAAAAGTGCTGTGGACTATGCCGCAGAATGTGAGTGGCTAGGTAATGACGTTTGGTTTGCCCATTTAGTTCAGGCTAACGAACAAGACATAAGAACACTGTCTGAAACAAAAACCGGTATATCACATTGCCCAACGTCTAATTGTCGATTGGGGAGCGGAATCGCCCCTATTATTGAAATGGAACAAGTAGGGATGAATATCAGCATAGGAGTCGATGGCTCGGCTTCTTCAGAATCGGGCTCTATGCTTCAAGAACTAAATCTAGCTTGGCTATTACATAGGGCAACTCATGGTGCTGTAAGTACGAGGATAGAAAATGTCGTTAAGTGGGGAACTCAAAATGGAGCTTCGCTATTAGGCTTGGATAAGGTTGGCAAAATAGAAGTAGGTTTCGCAGCTGATATTGTACTTTATGATTTAAACCAAGTGCGCTACCAAGGGTGTCATTCAACTTTATATGCGCCTATCTTATGTGGTGAGCCTGCCCAAATAAAACTAAGTATGATAAATGGCAATATGGTTTACCAAAATGAAAGCTGTTTAGTTGATAAAGAAAGACTGATAGTTAATGCTAAATCTGCATTTCGTGATTTACTCACTAAAGTAGGTAAGTGAGATATATCTTATATTTTTTACTTTTTTGTGGAAAACCTGTGTGTTTGATCGGAGTAAATATGTATAAATAAAGGTTTGAGTGTAAAATGAGCATACGATGTTTATTTTTAATGTTTTTGATGAAAAGTGCTTGCCAAGATGAATCGGATCTCTATAATGCGACCTCACTGACACGGAGCACGCAGCCTAACGGCAGCAACGAGTCAGAGGTCAAAACCTTCTCGAAAAGGTTAGCAAAAAAAGTTTTAAAAAGTGTTTGACACGAACTTTTAAATCGCTAAAATGGCCGCCCTGTTCAACGAGACGCACTAAGCGATTTCAATAAGAACAACGCTCTTTAACAATTTAAACCTATCAATCTGTGTGGG